>DNCV01000088.1 GCA_003484395.1 Dehalococcoidia bacterium | reverse complement strand
GGTCCGCACCATGGTGCCCAAAAATCCACGAGAACTGGAATAGGCGATTCCAGAACGCTCTTTTGGAAACTATTTTGATCAACGGATTTTACGTTGTCTGACATTTTTTAATACCTCCTGAAATTATTGTTGCATGTATTTTCATGTGTTTTTCTTAGTATCACTGCCGATTACCTGTCTATCAATAGTCTCATGATCTCGAATTACGTTATTAGTCCCAAGTATACTGTTTTTTACCGTTGCTTTTTGACCAATTTCAACGTTTTCCCAGAGAATTGAATTTTCAATTATGGCACCTTTCCCTATCTTACATCCCTCTCCCAGAATTGCCGGACCAACGATGTGTACATCTTCGTCAATCATGCATTTGCGTTCGATGAGAACAGGCGGGAACATACGTGCCGTTTGATGGATACCTGTATTGTCGCCTGTGATAATTTCACTCTTTCTGGAATATATTTGTGAGCTTTTGTTGTTCAGTAAATCAAAGTTCAACTGCATATACTTTTGTGGCGTTCCGGCATCAATCCAGTATGCGCTCTCTGCAGGGTAGCCAAAAACGGGTTTATTATCTGCAATCAGGCTGGGGAAGACGTTATGTTCAAACATGCATTTTTCACCGTGAGGAATGCGATCGAATATTTCCGGTTCAAGAATATATATCCCGGCATTGATCATGTTGCTCGGCGCTTCTTCACGTTTCGGTTTTTCGATAAATCGCTTTACTCGCTGATTGTTGTCAGTCTCGATAACGCCGAATTGAGACGGGTCGTCTACCGGTGTCAACGCGATGGTTGCCGCTGATCTGTGTTTCTGATGGAAGCGAAGCATATCCGTGAGGTTAACATCACAGAAAATATCACCGTTAAAGACAAAGAAGGTATCATTGATATGCTGCTGGGCATATTTGACGGCACCTGCTGTTCCCAGGGGAGTTTCTTCGACGCTGTAAATGAGCGATGTTGACATCGGGTGATTATTAAAATACTCTTTGATGACGTCCGGTTTATAGCCCATAGCCAATATTACTTCGGTGATTTCATGGCTGCGAAGGTAGTTGATAACATGCTCAATAAAAGGTTTATTGAGGATGGGCACCATTGCTTTAACTGTAGTGTACGTCAGGGGGCGTAACCGTGTTCCTTCACCGCCGACCAGGATAATTGCTTTCATAACTGTTGATTTACTCATTGTATCTGATTTCGCCTTATCGGGCAATTCCAGTTGTCAGACCGAAAAATCGATTTGTTGTCTGCAACGTTATAGCAGCGACATTGGATTCATCCTCATTTTTGATCGCTGCAACAGCTCGGAGGCTTCTGATTGTATCTTTCGGTTCTGATATATATCTATTCTCCCTTCCATACGGCACAGGGCTGTCTGTTTCCAGCATTAGCTGTGTAAGTGGTGTCTCTTTTATTGCACGCCGGTGCTCACTGTGATATTCAGCGGCCGGTGTTGCTGAAATACAGTAGCCTGCGGCAATAATATCCCTGAGGACACTGGAGAAACCGGTGAACCAGTGGAATACAGCTTTTTCAATGCCTGCGGCTCTGACTATATCAAAACAATCCTTCCAGGCATACCGGCTGTGTATCAGTACGGGCTTCTCTCTCTTTTTAGCGATGTCGAGTAGTTGCACGAATATATCTCTCTGCATTTCTTTTGACGAGATTTTAAGTACGCGTTTGTCATAATCCATGCCGATTTCACCGATTGCGACGATGTCCGATGCATTCTCGTCGATAAATCGTATGGTATCGGTTATTTGTGCAGTATCCATTCGGCCTATATGATATGGATGTAAACCCAGGGCAGCATAGACAATAGAAGGGAACTTCCCTGATAAGGACAGGATTTTTAGATTGGATGTATGATCTTGTCCAACCGCGATGATGGCTTTAACTCCTGCTTGTACGGATTGACTGATAACATCATCCTGATTGTCGATTTCATCGAGATGAGCATGTGTATCAATAATGTTTACCATGGCCATTTTCTTCATGGATTCAATTTTGCGTCTAAACCTGATGCACTTTTCCGCAATGTGGGCAACGGACTATTGCATTCTTGAATTCAGGCGGTATCTTTAGTCGTGTACCGCATGAACAATCAAGCATTATGTAGTTGTCCTTCTTCCACAGGAGATCATTAATCTCGCGAGCACGTTCTCTTCTGCCTGATTCATAAGCTCCCCCTGCCTGTGCTGTTCCTGTTTGCGCGGATCGCAGAGGGACCGGTTCGGTGAGACCGAGAGCACTTGGCGGCATAACATTACTGCCTTTATGGATTTGCTGATAGGCTTGATTGTAATCCTTGTATGAAGCTCCTCCTGCCATCGATCGCAGTATTCGAATTCGTTCTGAGATCGGGGGGTGTGTACTGGTGAGATCACTGGCTCTCAGTCCCTGTTTTCGAAACGGATTGATGATATACATCGGCGCCGTTGCATTGTTTGCAGATTTCAATTGGTTTGTCGATGAAGCAATCTTTTCCAATGCTGAAGCGAGTCCCTCAGGATAACGAGTATAAAGCGCAGACGATGCGTCAGCAAGATACTCACGTTTTCTGGATATGGCGAAGTAAATGAATTGCGCAGCGATCGGGGCAAGGATCATGAAGACAAGTCCGATAATGAGAATGATAAGCTGTGCCGAGCCGCCGCCCGATGAAGATCTACGCCTGTTTCCGACACCGCCGAATATCAGGAATCTTGACGCATAGTAGGCGATGATGACGATCGTTCCCAGCAGTATACTGCACATAGCCATGAGCAGAACATCGCGATTTTTAACATGCGACAGCTCATGGCCGATAACACCCTGCAGCTCATCACGATTAAGAACCTGAAGCAATCCGGTGGTAACGGCGACGGATGCCTGCTTCGGATCGCGTCCGGTGGCGAAGGCATTCGATGCCGGATCATCAATGATATAGATAGTCGGCATATGCTCCAGTCCTGAAGCGAGCTTCATCTCTTCAACGATGTTATAGAGACGGGGATAGTCCTCCTTCTCTATTTTTCGTGCTTTTGCCATACCCAGAAGGATGTTGTCCCCCTGGAAATAAGCGATGAGATTCATTATTATCCAGACAACGATAGCAAGGATAAGTCCGAGTATGCCGCTGTCAAAGAAGGCAATACCCAGAAAATATCCGAGCAGAAGCAAAAGGAGCCCCATTATGATAACCAGCACAATAGATCTGGTTCGATTAGAACTTATCTGTTCCCACATATTGATAATGCTATATTAGCTAAAACTGACCTTGGGAGCTTCCTTCTCTGCAGGAACGGTAACCTCAAAGAATTCTCCGGCTTTGAATCCGGTCATCATTGCAATTATGTTTGACGGAAACATTTGCGTCTTGTTGTTATATGTCAGCACGGAATCGTTATAATACTGACGTGCAAAACTTATCTTGTTTTCGGTTGAAGTTAATTCTTCCTGCAGTGCAAGGAAATTCTGATTTGCTTTCAGATCAGGATATTGCTCAGCAACGGCAAACAACCTGCCGAGTGCCATCCCCAATTCTCCTTCCGCCTTTGATCGCTCGCCAACGCCGGCATTCGCTACCGTTTGTACACTGGTGCGAGCCCTGGTTACGGCTTCGAGAGTGTCACGCTCGTGCTTCATGTAGCCTTTGACGGTTTCAACAAGGTTGGGGATTAGATCGAATCGCCGTTTCAACTGTACATCGATCTGCGCCCAGGCATTTTTGACCTGGTTACGTAATTTCACCAGGCCGTTATAGATGCCCACGAAAGCAAAAATCAAGATCAGAACAACTGCAATGACAATAACGATGATAACGATACCGATATCCATGTTCAGGATACCCTCCTTAATTATTCGATTTTCATCACATCAATGTCTTATTCATAGATGTAAAATATAGCATTACTGATTGGCTGGTTTAACGACATTTTGGATAAATGATAGTATACGATTCGAAATAGCGCCTGAATCCTTTTCCGGAAGCTGTTGGACAAACTGGTTTATCTCTCCGCTGTCAAACCAGAGTCCACCGCCATTCGGACAGACGTCCAGTAAAACGGGTGATGATTCTCCCAGCTTTCTTTTTTCCATTTTCTTTCCGCAGGTTGGACACCTTCTCTCTTTCTCTGCTGTCCTTGCTTCCGGAGATTGCAATGACTGATTAATAACATCCAGGTTTGTTGTATCCAGGAGCAGCTCGATTTCGCCTGCATCAAACCAGATGCCCGAACATTCAGTGCAATAGTCAAGTTCGATTTTATCGTACTCGATAACAATCATGCTATGATGACACGCTGGACATTTCATAAATATATAGCTTCCCGAAACTCTTACTTAATTGTAGTGATCGATATATGCTCTGTCAATGATTCAATGCTTTTGCCTCAATACCCAGGTACACAGTATAATTACTTGCCAAAATCGCTTGAATCTATATCTGGCTAAATTTTATCACATAGATATGAAGTTTTTATGAAGCTTTCACCAAGTTGTTATGATTGTTTAAAACGTCTGATTATCCAGGCTGCAAGCATGGCGACAAATGACGTTGTTGAACGAGAGTGTGTCATTCAGGAAGGCATTGATATACTCGATACATATTTTTCACGAGATCAGGTATCAATTGTTGTAGCTACCAGGCTGCATGATGCTATTAAATTGAGGACAGGAAATTCTGATCCTTATCGAGATATGAAAGATATCGAAATTGCTGTAGCGCGTACGTTATCTCACGAGTTGGAAAATACTTACAATCACAGCTTTTCAGGACTGCTTAAATTTGCAGCGATGGGCAACGCTATTGATTTCTTTTGTCCTATCGAATCGGTAAAACAGGAGATAAGGCAAGATGTTTCTTTTGCCATCGATATGTCTGCAGAATTTGAAAAAAGGTTGAAGTCTGCCAGAGGGATTCTTTATCTCGCAGATAACACAGGCGAGGCCTTTTTCGATCTGCCGCTCCTGCAATGGATGAGGCAATTTGCACGGGTTACGTATGTGGTAAAGAGTGCACCGGTGCAAAATGACATTACACTTGATGAACTCCATAGAGCCGGACTACTAACCGAATTTGGCGACGTAATCACAACAGGAACTGCGAGCCCCGGCATCGATTTCATTCAGGCGTCTGGCGAGTTTAGACATCGATTTGATACAGCAGATATCATTTTTGCCAAAGGTATGGGGTATTATGAGTCTCTGTCTGAGCTTCCGTCCGATGGTCGAATTCTCTATTGCCTCAAGGCTAAATGTCAGCCTGTTTCGGATTCTCTCAATGTACCGTTGCACAGCTATGTGACGTTGGTTCAATAGAGTAAGGAGTGGTACTTGACTGCCTCAACAGCAAATTCCCGCGGATTGAACGCATAGCGAGCTATGCTACTCCGATGGATGTGCTGCGAAGAAGCGTTGACGATCTCATCCTGCTGAAGTTGAAAACTATTATCGAAACGTCAAGTTTCACTCATTGCTTTTTCAGTTCGATGCATGCCTCGAATTACGTGCCGGTGCGCGGCTACCTTCCTGAAGACAAAGATCGCATGGTCAAACAGCTTGATGCAGTATTAAGCAAGCATGACATTTCTGTGGCCGGAATTTCTCAGAGGTTTATGATGGCCATTGCGATTGAGAATGATGTCGGTTGAGCAGCTGTTACAGATAGTCAATGATAGAGATAAGACGTTGAACGACAGGACAATCAGTAACGTTTGAATTCCAGCCTCTTCGGTCAATAAGTATCCCTTGAATATTTACATTACGGGCACCGAGTATATCCTGTTCATACTGGTCACCGATATAGAGCATCTCTTCCGGTTTCACCTTCGATTTTTCGATTGCAATGCGGAATATTTTCGGATCCGGTTTATCGCACCCTACCTCGAAAGAGGTTACGGTAAAGGTAAGATATGATTGAATGCCGAGTTTTCGATAGGTGTCTTCCATCTCTTTGCCGACATTGGATATAAGCCCGATTTGCACCTTGCGGTCATTTAATATGTTGAGGATCTCAAGAGAGTCATCGAAGAGCTTAAATTCCCAATTGAATTGACGCATTCGCCCCATGATTGCCAGTGCGGTTCTGATGTCAATTGCCGTGCCTGTTCCTTTTAAAATAAGGGTTATATATTGTGCCCAGAAAGCCATCTGATCGTCTTTCGTTCGGTTGTCGATGTCGCTGCGGCGATTTTCATCTCGCCAGAATTTATCCGCAACGGGTAATGATTTGGATAATGTTTGGGCATCAGCGGTTATGCCGAATTCACTACAGATGCTTACATATGTATCTTCGCGTGAAGGTTCATATCGGGCGAGTGTATTGAAGAAATCAAAGCAAACTGTTTTTATCATCAGGTATAATTATGAGAATTACCGGTTTTCATGTCAACTGGACAATAGAATCAACGGATTTCTTTTGACACTACAAGCTAAAGTTGTTAAGCTTGAGTGTTCATTCGAGGAGGTTTCAGTGACTGACCATGCGACACAAAGAGTAGAAATGGATCAATTAGTCTCGCTTTGCAAAAGGCGAGGATTTGTATTTCAGAGCAGTGAGATTTATGGGGGGCTTGCAAGCTGCTGGGATTATGGTCCCTTGGGAGTGGAACTTAAACGCAATATTAAGAATGCTTGGTGGAAAGCAGTTGTGCAAAGCCGCGATGATATGGCAGGTATTGAAACGAGCATCATTATGCATCCGAAAGTGTGGGAAGCCAGCGGTCATGTCGCCGGATTTCACGATCCCATGGTGGAATGCAAGACATGTAATCAGCGATGGCGCGCTACCGATCTCGATACGGATATCTGTCCGCAATGTGGTACCAAATTATCGGAGCCCAGACAGTTCAATCTCATGTTTAAGACATTTATGGGGCCGGTTGAAGATCAGTCCAGCATTGTATATTTACGACCTGAAACGGCTCAGGGTATGTTTGTGAATTTTGACAACGTACTCTCAACAACCCGTAAAAAGCTTCCGTTTGGCATTGCTCAAATAGGGAAATCATTTCGGAACGAGATTACTACGGGGAACTTCATTTTCAGGACCAGAGAGTTTGAACAGATGGAGATCGAGTATTTCGTCAAGCCGGGTACCGATGAGCAGTGGTTTAAATACTGGGTCAATGAACGTTACTCCTGGTATACCAAATTAGGCATAAAAAAGGAACATCTGCGGCTTCGGGAACATGCGAAAGATGAGCTGGCACATTATGCAAAAAGGTGTTTCGATGTAGAGTTTCTGTTCCCGATCGGATGGTCGGAATGTGAAGGTATTGCCAACAGAAGTGATTTTGATCTGACTCAGCATGCCAAATTCAGCGGAAAGAGTCTGACGTATTTCGATGAGGAAAACGGTGAGCATTTCATACCGTATATTATCGAACCTTCAGCCGGCGTGGATAGGGCAGCTCTGGCATTTCTCACTGATGCATATGATGAAGATGTGGCGGACGGAGAGAAAAGAATAGTTTTGCGTTTTCATCCGGCAATCGCTCCTGTCAAGGTTGCAGTGTTGCCGTTGAGTAAGAAAGAAACACTCACGCCGCTTGCAAAAGAGGTATATGCTGAGGTAAGACGTTGTTTTGCAACGCAGTATGACGATTCTCAAAGTATCGGACGTCGATACCGCCGTCAAGATGAAATAGGTACGCCTTTTTGTGTCACAATCGATTTTCAATCTCTGGAAGATAAACAGGTCACCATTCGTGACAGAGATACAATGGACCAGATACGTGTTCCTATACAGGATGTTGTAGGGATATTGAGCGATAAATTGAATTGTGAATAGACATTAACCAGTATAAAGGGTAGTTCTCAAAAATACGGAGATTCAGATTGGCAACCGAAAAACCTGTAATAGGTAAGAAACTACAGTGGCCACGGTGGGGCATACGGGGGAAAATTTTGATACCCTATCTGGCTCTTTCTATCGTTGCGCTTGGAGTTCTGAGCGCTTTCGCTCTCAGAAATATGGGGAGTGTCGGAAGAATCGCCATTACTAATACTATCAGCCTTGGCGAGAGCGCAGTGAATGAAAGCGTTATAGCGCTGGAAGATTCGGGCCGGAGACTCATACGGATGAGTGCGCAGCTTACAGCAAAAGATATTGAAATCTTCTTACTCAACAATCCTGGATTGGACATACCTCAGCTTCAAGCGAACAGTGAGTTTCAAAAATATGCTATTCAATCTGTCGGTCAAACCGGAACGACTATGATTTATGGCAAGGACGGCCTTATCTATTTTAGCGCCGATCAATCATCTATTGGCACTAGCTTGTGGGGATATACAAGTTCAACTGAGCTATTAGCGATCTTGACCAGCGGCATTAATGGAGAAGCTGCTGGTTACTATGATGCGCGTGATACTGATGGTAATATTCGCTCACGATACATGTGCTGCGTTCCGATAAAGGATACCAGTTTTTCAGTTGCGGCATCGACTTTTATCGATGAATTTTCCAGACCGGCAGATGAAACGGAGAGCAAGATCACCACCACCGTTTCTGCAGTTACTAATTATATCGATCGGCAGATGCAGTTGTCACAATGGACATTTATCATCATCATTCTGGGAATGGTGATCATTGTGGTCACTATGGTTTCCTTCTTTGCCGGTACAATTACACGTTCGATTCGAGCGTTGGCAATGGGATCGTGGATTATTGCACAGGGGCAACTGGATTATCGCATCAAGCTGGAGACCGGTGATGAGATACAACAATTGGCTGAACAGTTTAATATGATGGCGGCAACCCTGAAAGAATCGTACTCCACTTTGGAACAAAAGGTTGAGGAGAGAACCAAGCAGGAAAGACAGCGCGCCGAACAATTGAGAACCATCAATGAGATCAGCCGTAAAATAAGTTCGATAATTGATCTCGATGAGCTATTACCATACGTTGTGAATATACTGAGAGAAACGTTCGGATACTATAATGTTAATATATTTCTGCTTCAGCCTGATTCGGCCGATGTTGTTCTTAAGGCGTTGTGCATCAGCGGTTATCAGGCGGTTATCCCGTCTGCTGTTCCTCTAGAAATTGGTCCCGATAGCCTTGTCGGCTGGGTAGCCAAGACAGGAGAACCGATGATGGTCAATGATGTGAGCAGAGAGCCTATGTATCGTGTTGTCGAGGAACTCCGCGATACGAAATCGGAGCTTGCGGCAGCGGTTAAAATGGGAGATAAAGTGCTGGGTGTTCTCGATATAGAAAGCGATCAGGTGGACGCTTTCAATGAGTCTGATCTATTTACTGCCCAAACGCTGGCAGATCAGCTTGCCGTAGCTATCGATAATGCTCGTCTTTATGAGGAAACCGGGAAAATGGCGGTTATCGAGGAGCGCAACCGGATGGCACGTGAGATCCACGATACACTGGCTCAGGGATTTGCGGGCATCATTCTACAGCTTGAAGCAGCGGAGCAGGCATCCGGTGAACATGCGGTTGATGATCCGGTCTATCGTCATATCAATCGTGCCAAGAGCCTTGCCCGCGAGAACCTGAGCGAGGCGCGACGCTCCGTCTGGAATTTACGGACACAATCCGTAGAGGAAGTTAATCTGCCGGAAGCGCTTAATCAGGAGATAATTAAGTTTAACAAGAGCAGTGATATTCGTGCTCACTATACTCTTGTTGGTGAAAAACGTGAGTTGCCGGGGGAGATAAGCACAGGCATGTTGCGCATCTGTCAGGAATCACTGGCCAATATCCGAAAGCATTCCCAGGCGACTGAAGTTAATGTGAAGTTGAGCTTTGAAAAGGGCTTGGTGAAGGTAACGGTTCAGGACAATGGCAAAGGATTTAATCCTACGGTATTGGGACGTAAAAAAGAGGGGAAAACCAGCGGATTCGGATTAATTAGTATGCAAGAAAGAACAAGAAATCTGGGTGGCACATTTGAAATTCAGACTGAAGAAGGCCAGGGCACGTTGGTGACAGTCTCCATTCCTCTTCATTAGGAGGTGATGCAATGGATGTGAAAACGATTCGAATACTGCTTGCAGATGATCATCCTGTTGTCCGCGAAGGTTTAATGACAATGCTGGGGAGGGAACCGAGTTTTCAGGTGGTTGGTGAGGCGAAAGATGGCCTTGAAGCCGTTCAAAAAGCCAAAGAATTGAAACCGGATGTCATATTGATGGATTTACGCATGCCGCATATTGACGGCGTCGAGGCCATTACACAGATCGTTGAAGCGGAACCGAAGAGTCAAATCATTATTTTAACAACATACAGTGATGATGAATATATTTTCAAGGGTATTGCTGCAGGAGCAAAAGCATATTTGCTTAAAGATTCACCAAGAGATGATTTATTCGCTGCTATAAGGGCAGTCTCCCATGGTGAATCGCTCATTCAACCGGTCATAGCATCGAAATTGATTACCAGATTCGCAGAGATGTCAAAACAGTCGGATGGACAGGATTCTCTATCGGATAGAGAATTGGAAGTTCTTAAACTTATGGCAATCGGATCTGCAAACAAAGAGATTGCATCTCGACTCTCAATTACAAACAGTACGGTTAAAACTCACATCGCCAATATCTTCCAGAAGCTGAATGTTACAGATCGAACTGAAGCCGTAACAGAGGCTTTGAGACGCGGAATTATCAAACTGTGATCACGTACAAACAGTACCATATCAGCCGAAAGGATGATCGAATAATCATCCTTCCGGCAAAGCGATAACTATCCGCATTCCTGTTTTAGCTGTGGCTCAAGTATCATACACTGTAAGCTATGAAGAAAATTATTGTGAAGGTGGTTTAAATGGAGAACAAGAAAATTAAAGTGCTGCTTGCAGATGACAACGAGGTGGTTCGGGAAGGGCTCAGCAATATTCTCGAATCGCATGAAGACATAGAATTGATCGGCAAGGCTGTTGACGGGCTGGATGCCGTGGCCAAGGCTCTGGAAAAGAAACCGGATGTTATTTTAATGGATGCGCAGATGCCGCGTATGAGCGGCGCTGAAGCTACCCGTCGCATTAAGGAAAATCTTCCCGATGTAAAGGTTATTTTTCTTACAGTATATGGTGATTATGCCGGTGAAGCACTGGCTGCCGGAGCAAGCTGGTATTTGACCAAAGATTGCCGCCGACAGGATTTACTTGAAGCTATACGCTCTCTGGCGAAGAGCAAGAAGGTTAAAGAGAAAAGTTCGTAATCACTATATTTACATTTTTTGAACAACAAACAGAGAAGCTGATCCCGCAAACGGGATCAGCTTTTTTATGAGATCAATTTAAACGCCAGGACGTCCACCATTCCCATATCAGTTATCTTAAGCTCCGGTATTACAGGCAACGCCAGGAACGACAGCAGTGCGAATGGAGCAGGAGGCAGGCTTCCCAGTTTCGCTGCCGCAGCTTCCACTTTATTGAGCTGATTGACGACCGATTCCAGAGGATCATGGGACAGCAGTCCGCATATAGGGAGGGGGAGGGTGGCTACAATCGTGCCCTTATT
>DNCV01000065.1 GCA_003484395.1 Dehalococcoidia bacterium | reverse complement strand
GGCTCAATGTCAAGCTCCTCGTATTTCTCAATCAAATAGTCGAGGACATGGCGAGCAGCGTGGCCGCCGTGTGCCGACATTCCCATACAGCAGGCCAGCAATACGACTCTCGCCTGCTGCGTTGAGATATCGATGCCGCACGCTCCACGCTTATCGCCGGTCAAATCGGATTTTCCGTATGTGCAGAAACAGCAGAGATCGCACATCAGAGCACAAAACGGCTTGTACGTTTTCATAAGCCTCATATCCCAGCTTCTAATGTCCGAGATATCGGGCATGGGAGTATGGCCGATCGGTTCCCACAGATCGCTTGCTTTAATCACATCATCGAGTCTTTTTTTCTTTTGCGTATTTGCCGTGTCTACCCCTTATTTTTGTGGAGTTACATTTTATCTTCTATTGCATCTTTTATAAGTTTACAGCTTCTGGGATGGCGCAGGACGAGAATATTGGCTCCTGCGGCGAGGAGGCTCATGGCAGCGGTGCTTTCCCAGAGCACACCCTGGTTTTCGTTTTCTTTTGCCTTCTTGGTTTTCCAGCATTCTCCTGCGATATCGGCGATGATCGGCATCTGCATGGNNGGTGCGCTCCATGATGGTGAAGCTGTATTCCATACCGTAGCCGAGCGCTGAGCTGAGCGGGTCGATGACGATTCGCTCCGGTGGAAAAGTTTTGAGCAGCTTCACATTTAGCTCTTTTTCGAGGTTGATATCAACCGGGCTCTGGGCGATGAGGGAATGTCCGTGCTGGAGCACTGCCTTGCTGATCGCTTCGTAGTTTTCTTTCACGGCAGGGCCGATGAGGAGCTTTGATCCGGAACAGACTTCCGCGACGCTGGTGAGGACATCAACGTCCCGTGCTTCATTGCCGGTGCCGTAAACGATGGTTGGGGCACCTGTTGCCGAGACGATGCTTTTCACTATCGAGGCTGCTTCCTCTGCAGATTTATTGTCCCCTGACGGATCGGTTCCTGCCAGCCGGATGCAGATCATGTCAGCGCCATAATCGAGGCATTTTTTTGCCCATGATACGGGATCACTTATTACATCTTTATAATAAGTACGCACGGTCTCAGTCCAGTCGGTTGGCGGGACATCATACATCTCCAGAGCGACGCGTGTTCTGTTTTCACTGGCGCCTTCAAAGGAGTGAAACGGCAAACTGTTTTCTCCCCCGATTTTTACAGCTTTCGCTCCTGTGCCGATAGTGACCTCTCTAACCTTGCCCTGATAGGTTTCAACTGGTGTTTTATAATCCATTTCTCCGCTCCTTGTACCGGATTTTATGATTCCAGCCATGCGTGGGAATATAATGTCTGTGACAGAAGCACGCCTGCTGTTTTTATATAATCATGTTCCTCTTTTGATAATGAAGCTGTATTGACGGGTTCGCCGTCCATGACCCTATATATAAGATTCACTATGTTGGGCAACTCATTATTATTGATTTTAACAAGCTCCGGATCGAGCGCATCTGCGATGGCGGAATATAAACCATTCCGGTGCAGCATTACCAGATAGGTTCGATTGAGTATCCCTCTCAGATGCGCCGGAGTGCCGTTGGAGACGTTCGATAATCCAACTATGGATTTTACACCCGGAAGCAGGTCTCCGAGTATGCCGATGAATTCGATGGCCTGCCCTACCTGTTTTTGATCTGCGCTTACCGGCAGGACAATAGGGTCAACCCATATATCTTCATTCGGAATGCCGATCTCATTGGCATACGCTACCGTCTCCAGAATGCTCTCGGTGCGGGAATCGACATCAGGGGGACATCCGCCGTCTGTGATTACCGAGATAACCACATCGGTATTGTACTTCTTTGCCAGCGGCAGCATAAGCTGTTTGCTGCTGGCTTTGCCAGATGCCGAGTTCAGCAGAGGACGTTTTTTACATGCTTTCAGCCCTGCTTCCATGGCGATGGGGTTCATTGTGTCTATGGAAAGGGGCAGATCGATAACTTCCTGAATTGTATTGACGAGCCACTCTGCTATGATCTCAGGATCCTTCTTTGCCGGGCCGAGATTAACATCGATATAGTTTGCACCGGCATTAGCCTGTGCTAAGGCAATAGCCTGAATTGTTTTTTTATCTTTCTCTTTAACTGCGTTATTTACTGCTGCGGAAATGATATGTATGCTCTCACCCACTATAATCATAGAAACCTCCGATAATTCCTGGCCTGATAATCACAGATTATTCAGGGAATTCTAACAGTTACCCGTTGATGGGACAAATGATCCTTAAATATTTAAGATTTCATTGCTATCTCCTTCTTTGGCAGCGTATCATGTTCTATGTAAATCCCTTTTTTTGTTGCGGTGTTAGCTTGATTTGTGCTATAATTTCAAAACTGCAATATATTGTACGCCTTTTATATTGTGACACTATATATATGGTTTTGTTGAGTGTCTATATCTGTCTGTTGTATCTGATGGTAAAGTCTGATATGAACTTTACCCCTTTATTTTCAATACTCTCAATGTAAATCTTAAATAGGATGGAATTATGGCACAAGATAACAATGTAGCCAAAATTAATAGTAACGGCAGCGATAGCTATAATGCTGAAGATATCAGTGTGCTTGATGGTCTTACAGCAGTTCGGAAGCGTCCCGGGATGTACATCGGCAGCACTGATGAGCATGGTCTTCACCATCTTGTCTATGAGATCGTTTACAATACCATTGATGAAGCCATGGCTGGATACTGT
>DNCV01000047.1 GCA_003484395.1 Dehalococcoidia bacterium | reverse complement strand
CACGCTGATGGTATCGCCGACAGCCACCGGTTGAAAACACTCCAGTTCCGTGCTGCCGTGCAGCACAATGCCTTTCATTTCCAGCATGGTCGAGATGACCTGCTCGAAACCCAGCGTCGGCAGCAGTCCCGGAGGCACGTTGCCCGGTTCTTCCAATTCCACATCCCCTACCGCACTCAGGTAGCGCGCTACCAGCCCCGGTTCCATTTGGTAGATGAAAGGAGCCCAGGGTATGCCGATGCGGGTTTTGAGCTCTTCCAGTGTTACAACCTGTGTCAATGTTTTTCCTATTCCTGTCGAAGATAGAACAAGTCTAGCTTTGAGCCGGAACAACTGTCAAGAAGTTATACGGCAACCGGCAATACAACTTTTCTGAGGATACTTCGTTATTATTTGTGGCGGAGTGATAACCAAAACATTGTGATAAATCTTTAACTATTTCGCATGTTTTCAATTGACTGGACTGCACCCCTATGACTGGACANNGTCCAGCTTCAGGGGTTCAGTCCAAGAACCCCCGGGATGAGAAGTACCCGATGCTTTGACAGGTGACAGGGTGTCATTATATAATGACACCCTGTCATACAAGCAGGATATCGTAAGGGGAGGCGGCGATGATATGCCGACAAGTACATTTTTTAATTTACCGGCAGAAAAAAGGATAAAATTGCTCTGTGCTATAAGAGATGAGTTTTCAAGGGTACAGTTTGATAAGGTATCCATCAACAAGATAATACACGCAGCGGAAATTTCCAGAGGCAGTTTCTATCAATACTTCGCCGATAAACATGATATGCTCGATTTTGTTCTTACTGAGTACAAGAAGCAAATGCTGGTCCATGCAAAAGCGTCGTTACAAGCAAACAACGGCAATATATTCGAGTTGTTTTATGACATCCTGGAATTCACTATTAGTTTCACTACGGAGGAAAGCGGGCATAAATTCTGCAATAATTTATTTGCTGATATCAAGGTCAACTCGGATTTTTATCTTAAAAAGCCGGAGTGCCCTAACGGTATGGAATGGATGAATGAACTGCAGCCTTTCATTAATATCAATATGCTCGATGTGCGTGACAAGGAGGATTTTAACAATATGTTGGGGATACTGTCTTCCGTTTGCCGGGATGCCACCGCCGAGGTGTTTCTAAATCTTGCTGACCGTGAGCATACCAAGCAGAATTATAAACAGAAGCTTGAGCTGCTCAAGCGTGGTTTCATAAATAATAAGGAGTAAAATAACACACGTATGCTTGAACTTAAAAACATTAAAAAGACCTACCATGTGGGAGATATCGAAACAAAGGCTCTTGACGACATCAGCGTTGCATTTCGAGAAAAAGAGTTCGTGGCGATTCTCGGTGTAAGCGGCTCGGGCAAGACCACCTGCCTGAATATCATCGGAGGGCTCGACCGCTATGATTCAGGCGAACTGACCATCAAGGGCAAGAAGACCTCGGATTTTAAGGATAGTGATTGGGACGCATATCGCAACAACTCGGTGGGATTTGTGTTCCAGACCTATAATCTGATCGCCCACCTGGGCATCGTTGACAATGTTGAATTGGGCATGACCCTTAGCGGCGTTTCAGCGGATAAAAAGCGCAAGAGGACGCTGGAGGTTCTGGAGCAGGTCGGGCTCAAAGACCATTTGCATAAAAAACCGAACCAGCTGTCCGGGGGGCAAATGCAGCGGGTTGCCATTGCCAGAGCACTGGCCAATGAACCGGAGATTCTGCTTTGCGATGAACCGACAGGCGCTTTGGATACTACCACCAGCACCCAGATCATGGATTTGATAAAGAAAGTGTCATTGGATCGTTTGGTCATTGTGGTCACGCATAATCCTGAGATCGCCGAAAAATATGCCGACAGAATTATTCGTTTCAAGGATGGGAAAATAGTATCCGACAGCCATCCTTATCAGGAAACGTCGAAGCCGGAGGGTTTTAGCCTGAAGAAAACCAGCATGAGCTTTCTGACGGCATTAAAGCTCTCATTTAACAATATACGGACAAAAAAGGGAAGGACCTTTTTAACCGCACTTGCATCCAGCATAGGGATTATCGGCATAGCAGTTATCCTGAGCCTTTCCACCGGATTTAGAACACAGATAGATGATTTTCAAAGCGATGCTATGGGGGAGTTTCCGATTATCATCCCGCAAATCAACTCGCAGCTCAATGCCGAGAACATTGCCAGTATGCAGGGAATAATAGAGGACAGAATAAGGGGAACGGCAGAATATGCCGATTCCGATGAGGTTTATCTTTACGATCCGGCTGAAACAACGATTGTCCATACCAATATTTTCACCGCTGAATACATGGATTACCTGAACAAAATCGACCCGGAGATATGCAGCGCTATTGGATATACGCGTCTTGTTGCCATGAATATGTTGCGTGATGTGAACGGCGTTATTACCCCTGTAACATTTGCCAATATGCTCTCGTCTATGAGCAGCGGAAGCATGACTAGCCTGACCAGTATTGACGGAATAGGGCTTTCGTCCTATCCCAAGCAGTTAAAAGAGGGGGACGAATCTTACATTGTAGAGAACTATGATCTTCTTTCGGGTGCATATCCCGAAAGTGCCACCGATCTGGTGCTGGTAATCGATGCGAAAAATCGCATCGATTTGAACACGCTTGCAGCCCTGGGATTTGATGTTAAAGGTGTGGAAACGATCAAATTCACCGATATTGTCGGTACCGAGTTCAAAATTATTTCCAATAACGACTACTATGTTAAAACGGATTACGGCTCCTATCTCCCCGGGCAGGATTACGCATCGATGTATGCCTCCGATAATAACATTACGCTAAAAATAGTGGGAGTCGTCCGCCAAAAACAGGATGTCAGTATGGCGCTGTTGGGAACCGGCATAGCCTACAGTGATGAGCTTGCGCAGTTGGTTATTGACGATGCGATGACCTCCGACATTGTTAAGGCACAGGAAAGATCGGAA
>DNCV01000018.1 GCA_003484395.1 Dehalococcoidia bacterium | reverse complement strand
GGCGAAGGACATGCCAGGTGTAAAATATATCCGCACGACACGCAAAAACACCGCCAAACTGTATGATGAGGGCAGCAATACCCCTATTGGCAAAGGTATTGTGCTGCGCGACGGCAAAGACGCCGTCATTGTCGCCTGCGGCATCATGGTGCACGAATCGATGCAGGCAGCGTTAAAGCTGGAAAGCGAGGGCGTAAGCATTGCGGTAATAGATATGTTTACAGTGAAGCCCCTGGATGAAGAGCTGCTCTTGAATTATGCCAGAAAGACAGGCGCTGTTATAACAGCCGAGAACCACAACCGCATCGGCGGTCTGCGCAGCGCCGTAAGCGAGGCCCTGTGCACGCACTTTCCGGCGCCTCTGGAATATGTGGCCGTCGAAGACGAATTCGGCGAGGTTGGCCCCCAGAGTTATCTGCAGCAGCGTTTCGGGCTTACATCCGATCATGTTTACAGCGCCGTCAAAGCTGCCATCGCGCGTAAATAAAGCAAACCTGGCTGGGGCTGGCCTTAGCCAGCCTCAGATGACAGGTCCAAGCATGTGAATGTCTATGCTGTTGAAGTAGCCAATGCTTTCGTTTTTAGTTAACTGGCCGCTCAGGACGCTTAAAAGCTTGGTAAAAGCTTCTTCTCCAACCTGTTCGATACTTTTTTCACAAGTAATGATGACACCTGCGTTCAGGTCCATATCGTGTTCCATGTGATTGTATGTATTCACGTTTCCACATATCTTGATTACAGGCATGCTCGGAAATCCTTGCGGCGCGCCGCGACCCGTAGAAAACAACATCGCCTGTGCGCCTGTCGCTGCCATCCCGGTAAGGATCTCCGGCTCACGTCCTGGCGTGTCCTTTATCCACAGCCCCTTTTGTTGCTCTGTGATCCTTTCAGGATATCTAAGCACGCCCTGAATCGGTTTCGTGCCGCTTTTCACAATGGCACCAAGAGACTTCTCTTCAATCGAGGAAAGTCCGCCGAGAATGTTCCCCGGTGTAGGCTGGCCTTTTCTCATATCGCAGCCCAGCGACTTTGCCCTGCCTTCCATTTCAGCAACGATGCGGTAGATATCATCTGCAACCTTTGGGGTTACGGCCCGCTTCACCAGAATATGTTCCGCTCCTATGAATTCCGTCGTCTCCCCGAATATCACCGTAGCGCCGAGGTCTACCAGCTTATCGGCGACATACCCTATAACGCAATTTGACGCCATACCGCTGGTCGCGTCAGAAGCGCCGCATTTGATAGCCATGACCGTTTTAGATATATCCGCTTTTTCACGTTGCAGGGAAGAAATCTGAAGCACAAGTTTCTGAGCTAAATCTATCCCTTCCTGAATCGAACGCGAAGCGCCGCCCAGCTTCTGTATACCGATCATTTCCACTGGTTTACCGGCTTTCGCTGTAGTCTCGTAAATATAATTGAAGTCTGTGCCCTCACATCCCAGGCTGACAATGAGTACCGCCCCGACGTTAGGACTCAAGGCAAGATTGCAAAGCGTTTCAGTCACCCTGTCAAGATCGGGAGGAAGCTGACAGCAACCCTGGTGGTGAAAGAAACCGACAGTGCCCTGTACTTGATGCACGATGGCCTGCGCGACATCGTTGGCGCATACGACGCTCGGAATTACCGCAACATGGTTGCGCGAGCCAATTCTTCCATCCGGTCTTCTGTATCCATAAAACTCCATAGTATTTTCCTTTCTTTACAGGTCTCCTCGTCCGCGGGCACTGTCTAGATTATGTACATGCACGTGTTCGCCTTTCTTGATCGCAGCCGTTGCGATGCCGATATTCTCTCCGTATTTTATTATCGGGTCGCCTATATTCAAGTCGTAAACAGCGATCTTATGCCCGTAGGGAATCATGGACAGCGAACTGATCATTTCTGTATGACCTGCTTTGTCCTGAATGACAACTTCATCGCCAATTTCGATATCGTTGGCAAATAGCGTTGCGACATTGTCCTTCGGGTTGACCTTCAATCCGATTTTTTTCTCCATACTAACCTTCCTTTCGACAATAACACTGGCTCCATCAACCTCCCGGTTTTTACCCGACCGTAATGACTGATACACCGTCTGGAATAACGACAACTTTTGCATCTTTTCCTTTAATGCCATAAGCGATGTCCATTGCTTCATTCAGAGTCGCGGCCGGAATCATATTTGCACTTTTTACAACGCCTGGATCCAGTCCGGAGACCAGAATAATCGGATGGCGCATGAGTATACGCGAAAATATCTGCGCACACCACTGTTCTGGAATGGTTTCTTTCGGTGGGATTTCAGCAAGTCGCCGGTCTATATCTTCAGGCGTTCCTGAACATATCAGCTTTTCAAAATACTCACCGCCCATTCCATCGCTGCAGTGTGCGCAGATTATGATCACACCATCATCTTCGGCGCATATTTCTGCTGTAGTGGCTGCTTTCGGGGCTTGGTACAAATTCTGGTCAAGTGGGAAGCCACCATTGCTGGTTACCACGATGTCACCGCTCACGGCAGGCCTTTCCGCTATCTTGCGGATAAATTTCACACCTTCATGATGTGCTTCTTCAAAATCACCGGCATATGCTGCTATGATCTGTTTTTTTTCGTCCATGACGACATTCAGAATATATTGCAGGTTAACTTTTCGTGCGGCATAGATCATGTCCTGGTGAATGGGATTGTTGTCCAGAACACCTCCCCTTGCGCAAGAATGCGCGATTGCCATATAGGAGTGATTTTCATTGACAGTTTCCTCAGAGCATATGCCGGGCAATATGCTTTTTCGACCGCCGGAGAAGCCGGCAAAAAAATGTGGCTCAATAAACCCTTCCGCAATTAAAAGATCACAGTCCACAGCAAGCTTGTTTACATTGAATCCTGCCTGCGATGGCAGTGTGCATATAAACTCGAAATCTTCCTTTTTAAACGCATCATTTACGACTATTTTCTCATTGTCGACGATTTGATCTCCAAACATACTGCGTTGTTCGGCCTCGGTCGTCGCACGGTGCAGCCCCGTCGCTATCAGTATGGTTATGTCCGCGTCAGGATTCCCCAGTCTTATCTCTGAAAGCAGTATGGGCAGTGTTATACTGCTAGGCATCGCACGAGTATGATCGCTTGTTACTAAGACGATCCGGCTTTTATCTTTTGCAAGTTCGCGGAGCGATGGCGTTCCGATACTGTTTTGCAGCGCTTCCCTGACAATCGCCTCACCGGAAAGGTTTGACGAATTGTGTGCGGCCGGTGTCAGAATCGCTTTAAGATTGTGATCGGACACTTGCAGGGTTTGGTATGATGTATGGTAAGGAATTTGAATGTTGACCACGATTATATCTCCCTCAGTTTAATGATTGAAGCCCGTTGATGCCTGTGCTGATCCAGTGTTACATGACACTAGTAGCCAAGCGCCGCATCGTAACGAGGCCCCTCATAGCTCCCGATCTCAAACGATCTGATATTGTCCGCTATAATCCGGGCGCCCAATTCAGCTCCGATATAAGCCGCGCTATGATAAGTTATCATAACGTTCTCATGACCCCACAAAGGCGAATCGGGGGGCAGCGGTTCGCTGGTAAACACGTCAAGAAAGGCAAACGAAAGAATGTTTTCATTTAAAGCATGAACAATGTCACCTTCGACCATATGATCACCGCGCGCGGCGTTAATGACGCAGCCGCCTCTGTTCATCGCGTTCAACAGCCTGTAGTCGACAATGCCTTTTGTCTCCTCCGTCAGAGGAAGGTGGCAGGTCAGCACGTCGCAGCCTGATGCAAAAA
>DNCV01000099.1 GCA_003484395.1 Dehalococcoidia bacterium | reverse complement strand
GCGCCGGCCTCGGCGGCGGACATGATGAACGAGAGCAGACGCTCAACCAGATACTTGTTGAGATGGATGGGTTCGATACGAACACCAATATCATCGTTCTGGCAGCAACAAACAGACCTGATATCCTTGATCCGGCATTGCTCAGACCGGGACGATTTGATCGCCACGTTGTTATAGATCAACCTGATATTCTCGGACGTAAAGCCATACTTGATGTCCATGCTAAAGGAAAGCCCATAGCGCCCGATGCCAACCTGGAAGTCATTGCCAAACAGACTCCTGGATTCAGCGGCGCCGATCTGGCAAATGTTATCAACGAGGCAGCAATACTTGCCGCACGCAGAGATCGAAAAAACATCAGCACCAAGGAATTGGAAGATTCTATCGATCGAGTCATTGCCGGACCTGAACGAAAAGGACAAATCATCACTCCAAGAGAAAAGGAATTAAAGGCCTATCACGAAGCCGGTCATGCTCTTGCAGCCAAAAGCCTGCCGAATACAGATCCGGTACATAAAATTTCAATTGTTGCACGCGGCATGGGAGTAGGCGGCTGGACGCGCTTTCTACCAGAAGACCGACAATTGGGGACACGAGATCGATTTAAAGATGAGTTGATCGTTCTGCTCGCAGGACGAGCTGCAGAGGAGATTGCCTGTAACGAGGTGACAACCGGAGCCGGCAATGATCTGGAACGCGCAACCAATCTGGCACGAAAGATGATCACGGAATATGGAATGAGCTCCAAGCTCGGCCCTCGCACTTTCGGGCATAAAGAAGAGATGATATTTCTTGGTCGTGAAATTCATGAACAGCGAAACTATAGTGAAAAGATAGCCAAAGAGATCGATGATGAAGTGCATTCTCTCATCAACCAGGCCCACGAAAAAGCTACAAAGATTATGGTTGAAAACAAAGATAAACTAAAACTCGTTGCAGAACGCCTCATTGCGAAAGAAACCATCGAAGAAGCTGAGTTCCAGTCTTTGTTTAACGAGCAGATTCCTCTGGAGAAAGCAGCAACGTAAGTATCAGGAGACTGCGCAGAACCCTGTTTTCTTTACTTGTTTCTACGAGTAACGTACTCTGCCAGATTATGCAGGCTATCACGAACAGAAGGATTTCGAATTTTGTCCAGATCGCGACAGGCACGTGAGCAATAGTCATTAGCTATCTTAAAGCAGTCTTCAATAACACCGGAATCTTTTATTTTTTTAACTGCTTTCTGAACCGTCGATCTATCTCTCTTTTTGTCCTTTACAATGCTCTTGATTAAAGCATCATCCCGATGAGCAAGCACATACATAATGGAAGGCAATGTTACCGTCCCTTCACTGAGATCTGAGCCAACAGGCTTCCCCAGCGTTGCTTTATCGCCGACAAAATCAAGAATATCATCAACCACCTGAAACGCCATACCGAGATTATGCCCGTAATCCTGCAATACAAGGATGATGTCTTCACTACATCCGCTCAGCACAGATCCACATTCAGTTGCCATTGTAAAAAGGCTTGCGGTTTTGGCATCAATCCAGCGGTAATATCGATCCAAAGCCTGATCCAGGTTATAATCGATACCTATTTGACCGAGCTCTCCACCTGAGATTGTCATCAAAGTCCGGGCAAAAATGCTCACAACTCTTAAACTGCCCGTCGCTGCAGCAAGGTGGCCGGCTTTGGCAAACATGTAATCACCCAGCAATAACGCTGTTGATTCGCCACACTTACGATATACCGCAGGCTTTCCCCGTCTCAATTCGGCATGATCGATGATATCATCATGCACTAACGTTGCAGTATGCAGTATTTCCGTAGCTGCCGCCATCGGTATCAAGGCATCAAGATCGTAATTGCAGGTTTTACCACAGAAAAGCGTTAATGCGGGACGCAAACGCTTACCACCACTCTGCGTCACATAATTTAAAAGTTCAGCAACAAGAGGAATATCCACATTGGCAGAACTACGGAGGCATTCTTCCACGCGCAACAAATCACTATTGATCGGTTGAAATATCTCTGTTATATTCATGCACCCGTCAACCTCACCATCTCTTCCTCGACAATTTTATCATCCAGTTTAGAAAATAACGGCTGAGGCTGAGGTAACTTTGTGCCGGCAGGTGGAATACGAATTTTCCACCCATCCTCTTCAAGGTCACTATCGAATCCAAGCAGCATGTGTAATTTTTGAGAACTGAAAGGCAGAAAAGGATAAAGAACTATCTTTAAGGTCGCTATGACTGATAGTATGGCAACCAGAGACATAGCCGTTGCCTTCCGATCCTGTTTTATCATTTTCCATGGCGCTTTCTCATCGAGATATTTGTTTGCCTCCTGAGCTAGCACCATAGCCGTTTTTATTGCTTCTTTGAAATGGCAGCTTCCGATGTGCTGATCTATCGATCTCAATGTTTTGTCGGCAATATGAAGTAAATCCTGACTTCTGGTATCATATTCGCCGCCATCGGGAACTATGCCATCAAAATGACGATTAATAAAAGTAAGAACACGATGTACCAGATTTCCGTATGTCGCTACCAGTTCATCGTTATTCTTGCGTAAAAAAGCCCGCCATGAAAAATCGGTATCACCATTATCCGGCATCGTTACTGATAATAAATATCGTAAAGGATCGGGATCATAACGTTCAAGGTAATCGGGCACCCAAACTGCCCAGTTTCGACTAGTCGATAATTTTTTACCTTCGATTGTTAAGAATTCGTTTGCAGGAACATCGTAGGGTAAAGGAAGGCCTCCGTAGCCCAAAAGCATACTGGGCCATATCAACGTATGAAAAGGGATGTTATCTTTACCGATAAAGTAATAGGTCTTGGCGCTGTCGCTCCAGAAAGGCTTCCATGCGTTCTCGTCTCCGCTTTTTACCGCCCATTCCTTGCTTGCCGAAAGATAACCGATAACAGCTTCGAACCAGACATAAATACGTTTATTTTCGAATCCGGGCTGCGGTATCACTATTCCCCACTCGAGATCCCGTGTAATCGCTCGATCTTTTAAGCCGCCGTCCAGTATCCCGAGGCTGAATTTGAGAACGTTTGGACGCCAGTACTCCTTTTTACTCAGCCATGACTTCAATTGATCCTCGAAAGCGTTGAGACGTAAAAAGAAATGTTCGGAGCTTTCAAAACGCGGGACACCTGAACAAATGCGGCAATGAATATTAATCAAATCTGTAGGATTCAATGTCCTGCCGCATTGATCACATTGATCGCCGCGCGCACCGACATACTGACAATGAGGGCAGATGCCCTCAATATACCGATCAGGCAGGAAGCGTTTACAGCTTGGACAATACGCCTGCATCATTGAATCTTTATAAATATATCCTTTGCTTAAAAGCTTGAGAAATATATCCTGAACAACCTGCGTGTGATTTGCCGTGCCGGTATTTGTAAAAAGATCAAAAGAGATGCCGAGCTTCTGCCAGCATTCGGAGAATTCTTTTTGATATTTATCGACAATTTGCTGTGGAGATACTTTCTCCTGCTCAGCCCGCATAGTTATAGGTGCACCATGTTGATCACTACCGGAAACCATAAGCACATGGTTTCCTTTCAGGCGATGATAACGCGCGAAAATATCCGCAGGCAAATAGGCACCGGCTATATGCCCCAGATGAAGCGAGCCATTGGCATACGGCCACGCAACCCCTATAAAAATATGTTCAGACAACGATCAACTCCTTTTAGCACAACTTCGATTCTTTCTCAAATAAATTTACGTGAAAAAAGTTATCAGCTTTTCGTTCTTCTCTACAAACCGAGTCGCATACCCCTTTTTTAGGGAACAATCAACACAAAAATGGTTTCTCGTGCCATCATCTTCTTTCAAAAAGTATTGTTCTCCATCTTCAATAATACGATGACATTCATCACAATTCATTTGTCCTATTGATATACAACCGCGGTTCATTCTCTTTCTCCTTTTGTCATTTGCAACCAACATTCATAAAGTTTTCGTTTTGAAATGCCACTAACCTCCGATATCATGGATACGGACTCCTTCGCTCGTAAACCCTGACGGTAAAGATTATACAGGTCGCCCATAATCTTTTCATCGACGTCCTGTGACCTGTTCCCATAGTTACCTTCCAGCACCAGTGTAAATTCGCCTTTTGGCTGCTTGAAATATAGTATAGCATCGCTCACCTTACCCCGAAACACCTCCTCGTGCACTTTAGTCAATTCCCGGCAAACAGCTACTTTTCTATTACCAAATACTTTTAAGATATCCTGCAATGATTCAGGTATCCGATGCGGAGATTCAAAACATACCAGTGTGTACGATATATCAACAACCTCCTGCAATAAACGCTTCCGTTCTCCATGTCTTCTGGGCAAAAAACCCAGATATATAAAATGATCCGTTGGCAGTCCGGATACAGCCAAAGCG
>DNCV01000066.1 GCA_003484395.1 Dehalococcoidia bacterium | reverse complement strand
TGGCATCGGCAATCACATGAAAATGGTCAGTTGCCACCCTGACTTTCGGGAAGAGATGCTTGACTGTCTTCCGTAAGCTTCCTTTCAGATCAATGCACACCTCTACCTTGTGCTCAGGAGTCCTTGCCACCTTATCACTTTTCCACAACATTTAGCATAGAGCCAGACGGCTATTGACAATCGGGTACCATGAATATATTATCGGTGATAAGAGCAATGAAGCTCAGGACGCCTCATTGTAAATTGAAATGGGAGATGTCGGATGAAACTTAAACTTTATTTTCTCGAAAGCAGGCCGCAATTTCTGATTTTGTCGCTGGTGTTGGGCTTTTTGGGTACGGCTATCGCATGGTTTTACGGCTACTTCGATCTTGGATATGCCCTGCTGGCGACGTTTGGTTTAATTATGGCGCACAGCAGCGTCAACACGGTCAACGATTACTGCGATTATAAGAGCGGCATCGATCTTGTGGCCAGGCGGACTCCGTTCAGCGGCGGCAGCGGAATGCTGCCGGCAGCATTACTCAAATCGGCGGAAGTTTTCTGGATGACCATTATCACCTTCCTTATTGCAGTGGGAGTCGGCGTCTATTTCGTGCTGGTAACGGGTTGGGAGCTATTCCCGCTGCTTTTCATCGGTGCGCTTTGCATTTTTCTCTATACACCGGTAATTCTCAAACAGAAGTGGCCGGAATGGGCGCCGGGATTGGGGTTAGGGAGTTTACCTATACTGGGGGCATATTTTATCCAGACGTCGGCATATACCTGGCCTGTGGTAATAGCGTCAATACCCTCGGGAATTCTGGTATCTAATCTGCTATTTCTTAACGAATTTCCCGATACAGAAGCAGATAAGACGGTCAACAGGAAAACGACGCCGATTCTTGTGGGCAAACAGAAAGCAAGCAAAATATATGCAGTATTGACTCTTCTCGTTTATATCTGGATAGCGGTCTGGGTTATCGCAGGGGTAATGCCGGTTTTTTCACTGCTGGCATTTCTTACGCTTCCTATCGCCGTAAAGGCTATGAAAGGAGCGAAACGGTATCAGGATATGAATCAGCTTATGCCGGCTATGGCAGCTAACGTTATAGTCGTGCTGCTTATACAATTTTTGCTTGGCGTGGGATATATACTGGCCGGGGTTTTCTAAATGGCTGATCCTGTACAGAGCAAGCCGCTTCATGTCATGTTCACTGCGCTGCCTCCCCGATACGACATGATTAATCATGTTATCACACTGGGAATGGATCGGGATTGGCGTAATGCTGCTGCACGAACATGCCTTGAATCTCGTCCAAATCGAATTCTTGATCTGGCCTGCGGTACCGGTGATCTTATCGTTACGATCGCTCGAACGGCTAAGCATAATGCCGAGCTTTTCGGGCTTGACTACAGCGAACCGATGCTGAATATCGCGCAAGCAAAGGCAAAACAGCTTAAGCAGCATGACATAACCTTCATGTACGGAGATGCGTCCAAGCTCCCTTTCCCCGACGGCTATTTTGATTGCGTTGGCATCTCATTTGCCTTTCGTAATCTGACATATCAGAATCCGTTGACGCCAACTGTGCTGACCGAGGTATATAGAGTACTCGTGTCCGGCGGTAGATTCGTTATCGTAGAAAGCAGCCAGCCGAAGTCGACGATAATCCGCTTCTTTTTCCGGATGTATTTGAGGTGTTTCGTCTATCCTGTGGGGCGATTGTTATCCAGCAATAAAGGAGCATATCGTTACCTTGTTGAATCCGCTGCCCGTTTCTATACGCCGGAACAGGTTAAGGATCTGCTTGTGAACGCAGGTTTTAGAAAAGTTACTTATCGTCCGCTTTTTTTCGGCGCTGCCGGAATTCACGTTGCAGTCAAATAAACATCTGGCCTAAATCTGGTTTTCGATATATTTTTCCCTGAGCCCATTCAGTGAAGCAAAAAACTCACGCATCATAACGCTGACCGAATACATTCCTTGTTTCGTGACTTTTAGCTTTTCCTGTCCTCGGATTATGCCGGAAAGCTTGAAGAACAATATCTCCAGCGGCAATGCTTTTTTAATGCCGGTATGGAAGCGCTCACGGAATCGGGCTTCATCTACTTCCAGACCAAAGAGTTTGGTCAGCAGGTAGTATCGCAGATGCTCACTGCGTGAAAGTTTGCGCCAACCGACAACCGGCAGTCTGCTGCTGTTTACCAGTGCCGCATATCTATCAAGTGAAAAAGAGTTGACGAAGAAATTACCGTTAACGATGCTTACGGATCCCGATCCGACACCGATGTAATCATCTGAATCGATAACATATTCGTCTATCATCTTATTCCCTCTGGAGAAACACCATGCGGTCGATGCATCGTAACCTACCTGGTCTAGTTCCTTGAGGATGATATCGTAGAATCGTTGCTCGCGGGAGAAGTCGACCTTATTGAAGCGCCGTTCCAAGGCGTCCTTTTTATGCGGCGATGCCATCAGCGGATAAAACGTTGCCTGGTCTATTCCCAGGTCTTTGAACATTTTCACATCTGTTTCGAACTGCCGTATCGATTGATTTGGGAAATTGAACACGAAATCGGCATTAAGAGTATCGAATTTTCCCTGTGCCATGAACAGCCTTTGCTTCGCTTCTTCCCCGCTAATAAAAACCCTGCCCATAGTTTTCAGCGTATCGTCATTAAAGCTTTGTATCCCTATCGAGAGCCGATTGATTCCCGCTTTCTGCAGCAGTTCCACGGTCTCTTCAGTGATCTCGCGCGGCGTGGTTTCGAGTGAGATACGTTTCACAACGAAGTTCCGCTTCAGATAATCGATCAGGCTGACAAGTTCATCCATCAGGATGGTCGGCGTACCGCCGCCAAAATAGAATTCTGAAAACGTAAATCCGCGTTGAATATAGAGATCTATCTCCTTTTTCAGGGAGACGAAGTATGTTCTTGCCTTATCTTCATTAAATAAATATCTGTTGAAGCAGCAGAAGGGACACAGGCTGCGGCAAAACGGGATGTGAATATAGAGCGAAATGTTGGCATTAAGCCCTGATGCAGTGATAACCCTTTCGTCAATTTCGGGTCGGAGCTTCAGAAATTTTTTGCCCTCAGATCGGGTAATATATCCTGCCAGTTCTGGAATCATCGATGTCTTATTTTCCTTTGTAACATTGAATAGGTTATTTTCAAATAAGGTCGGCCAGAGGTAGTATAGCAAACAAAGGATACCCGGGTCACGTGTCCGTATTCACTCATGTAGAAATGTTACCGAAGATGAGTGAATACGGGTCATTGTTTAAGCACAGATAAACCATTATAATGTATTCACCATGTGTGCAGAGGCGAGAGCTGAGCATCGGTATACGAAATTAATGGAGACATATGAATACTACCGGTAGACACGCGCTTCGTTATGTCCTGATCTGCATCATCTCCGCTCTTGCGTTTAATGTCCTGCCTGCGTCTCCCGCACAGGCATCGGTTACCATTATTACTCCACTACAGTTAACGCAGGGACAAGTAAGCAAAAGCTACTATGCAGCGTTAACAGCTAGCGGAGGAACAATACCATATACTTGGAGTATAGAGAGTGGCATCTTGCCTCCAGGCTTAAGTCTGGCTACTACAGGAGCGATCACAGGAACGCCGACAGTAGCAGGCACATTTTATTTCTTTGCAAAGGTTACCGATGCAGTCCCAGAAACAGCAATAAAAGAATTCGTTATCACCATTAGCCCGNNCCGGAGCGATCAGCGGTGTGCTGACAACTGCAGGCACATTTAACTTTAGTGCAACGGTTACCAACGCGGCATCTGCTACAGCAACGCAGGCATTCGTTATCACCATTAGCCAACCGCCGCTGACGGTAACGACGACCTCGCTATCGACGGCAAAGGAAGGTGTAGCTTATACAGCAACATTGATCGCCAGCGGCGGGACAGCGCCATACTCATGGGCAATCAGCAGCGGCAACCTGCCTTTCGGTATTACTCTGCAAGGCGGAGGATATCTTACAGGCACTCCTGCGAAAGGGACACTGGGCACATATACCTTTACTGTAACTGTTACCGACAGCTCATCGACACCTCTTGCCGGGCAGGGAAGCCTTTACCTTACAGTTGAGAAGGGCGGCTATACCGTCACCGTTGTTATTGGCTCAGGATTAAAATCGGGCACGACGAGAGTACTTTCAGGTACGACGCTTGTGGCTACACTGGCCGGAGGTGGCTCGACAACACTTAGTTTCGATCTGGGCACAACTCCGCAGATAAGCGTTGACACCACCGTACAAAATCCGAGCGATACGGGCATACGATATCGTGCCGAAGAATCGAAAATCACCGTATCCGAGTTAATCCCGAGTGTAACCTTCAACTATGTTGCCGAGTACGCCATCGAATTGAAAACCGATCCGTCTACAATCGGATCGCAAACAGGATCAGGCTGGTACAAGGAAGGATACGTACTGAGGAATACCGCACAGAGTGAGATCGCCGACGCTGCCAATCCCGGCATACAATATCGTTTCGCAAGCTGGAAGCTGCCTACAGGGGAAACCGTTTCCAATAGAGACCTCGCATTGACCGTTAATGCTGCCGGTACTTGTACGGCTAACTATGACACCTATTACAAGCTCACGCTGTCATCTCCTTATGGTGATACGAATATCAGCAACTGGTATAAAGCCGGCAACACAGCCGAGTGGAGTGTAAAGAACGCACAGGTCAGCATGCCCGGCTTTTTCGGTATATTTGGTGGAAAACTAAATGCAGTTAACCCGACCGGCAGCGTTGTCATGGATGCCCCGAAGACTATGACTGTGAGCTGGGAGCCGGATTATACACTGCCGTTTATCCTTATCCCTCTGGCACTGCTAGTACTTGTTTTTGGCGCTTACGGCATTTATCTTCTGCTTCACGGACCGCGAACCAAGCCGCAATTTCAGGGGCCGCCACAGCCTCCTCCTCAATGGGCACGTCCCGTGCCGCCACCCCCTCCACCGCAGCCGGCTGTGCCTCCCCCGTGGTATCGTCCCATACCGCCGCCACCTCCACAGACTACGGTCGTTATGATTGGGGGAGACAATAATAAGCCGAAGATAGGGCCTCCGACAACAAAAGAGCAGCTTATGGAGAAGTTCGGCGAGCTCCTTGAGAAATATGGTGACGAGTTGAAGGGCTCTGGGCAATCTCCTGGCTTGCCTAAAATCGGAATAGCGCCTGGCGCTTCGAAGCCGCCGGCAGCGGAATTACCTTCGCCGGTTGCAGGAGAGGAAAAGAGCAGCACTGATGAGTTCGGAACGCTCTGTAATTTTAAATCGAAGAGATTATTGCGGCCTGTTACAACAAAATGGAAAAAACTGGCAACCAAAGATACGCTTCTTGAATCGGGAGGGAAGGAGACAGGCGATGGCATCAGTGGAACGCTCATCGTCTGGGCGCGGGATATCTATCAGGAATGGGAGATAGTGACCTGCGAGTTGCCTTTGGGGCATGAGGGATCGCATGACAGGAGTATAATTGAGACGGTATACAGTCTTCTTAACGGCATTACAGAGGTAAAAGTATACAAGCCGGAGGAGGAGTTAGTTCCGCCTAAACCTCACTATACCGATAGCATGCCGCAGATCGATGTGGAATCGTGCGAGATCGTCACAACCGATAAGCTGCCCCCGGCGACCACGACCTAAAAAAGTACTGATGGCCCGCTGCTACAATCCGATCGGGGTTATCTGATATTTAAAATTGTAGCCTGCCTGGATTGCGGCGTTCTCCATGGAAGTGCGAATTTTCGCGAAGTCAAAGGAGTAGCTGTATTGTTTACCGAAAAGAAGCGAACATAACTTTTCGCTCTGCGACCGTAAGCTCAAACGAGTAAAGCCCTTTTTTCTCTTTAAGCTCTGCGGGTATTCCTGCAACAATTTTTTTAACTTCATCAATAAGCATATCGCGGTTAACCTCCTCCATATGCTCTTGATTAGAGAATAATCTATTTGTTCAGGAAATGAAAGTGTTGACTATAATACTGTACAATAAAGCGCTATGCCAAAGCAGCGACTCGATGATCTTCTTGTTTCTCGGAACCTGAGTGAAAACAAAAACAAGGCGCGCGCACTTATCATGGCGGGCGATGTTCAGGTCAACGGACTGGCAATAACGAAGTCGGGCACGATGGTCCCGGATGATAGTATCATCGAGATGCGCAAGAAGCTGCCATATGTCAGCCGCGGAGGCATCAAACTGGCTCATGCATTGGATTCATTTGATATAGATGCCGGCTCCTGCATTGCGCTCGATATCGGCGCTTCCACCGGAGGGTTCACGGATTGTCTCCTCCAGCGTGGAGCACAGCGTGTGTATGCCCTCGACGTAGGGTACGGTCAAATCGATTATAAGCTGCGGCAGGATCCGAGAGTCATTGTCATGGACAGGACGAATGCACACCACCCGTTCACGGTGACTGAAAAGGCTGATATCGTAACAATGGATGTATCGTTCATATCGGTCACCAAAGTCATCCCGAATGTTATACCTCATATGAAGGCGAACGGGAAAATGATCGTGCTCATCAAGCCGCAGTTCGAGGCGGAACGTGAAGATGTTGGCAAAGGAGGCATTATTTCCGATCCCTTGATTCATGCCAGGGTATTGGCGAAAGTAGTGCTCTGGGCGATCGATCAGAAACTGAGAGTTCGTGGTTTGACTGCATCACCTATAACCGGCGCCGAAGGCAATCGCGAATTTTTGCTCTATTTGCAGATGCAAGAAAACACAAAGGAAGGATAATGTGCCATGAAACAGCGTGAAATCCGGTTCAAATCAGACGAACTGAATCTTTACGGAGAACTGTATATGCCGGATAGTAAGGAGCAGATTGCGGCGACACCACAGCGCTTCCGCAGTATCGGTACGATACGTGACGCGTCATTCCCTCAATCTGTAGAAGACTGGATTGGGGGGTGGGCTGAAACAGCTCGCATAAAAAGGGAAGTTCACGCCTATTTACCGAAACGCGCGGCTATGAGATCGCCCATTTCCCTGGTTCCGACCTTCTTCGCTCCTTCGGTCATGATATCGTATGTACGATAGCCTGATTCCAGGACATCATTAACCGCTTTCTCTATGGCATCAGCTTCGCCAGGCAACCCGAGCGAATAACGGAACAGCATTGCGGCGCTCCATATTGTGGCGATCGGGTTGATATCGTTCTTTCCGGCATGGCTCGGCGCGCTTCCGTGGCTTGGCTCATACATGCCGAATGCTTTGGCAGCAGTTCCTATGGGGATGCCGGCAAGGCTTGCTGACGGCAGCATTCCCATAGAGCCTGCAAGCATCGAGCCTTCATCCGTTAAAATATCCCCGAAAGTATTTTCCGTAACAATGACATCGAAGTAGGTGGGATTCTGAATAAATCGCATCGAACAGGCATCGACAAGCATATGATCCAGTGCGATCTCAGGGTAATCTTTGGATATTTCCATTGTAATCTGTCTCCAGAGGCGGGATGTCTCCAGCACGTTGGCTTTATCCACGGAGGTGAGCTTTTTACGTCTGGTGCGGGCAAGCTCAAAACCAACGCGTACAATACGGTCTATCTCTTTTTCGGAATAGGCCATCGTGTCCACTGCCT
>DNCV01000077.1 GCA_003484395.1 Dehalococcoidia bacterium | reverse complement strand
ACTTCTCCTGCAAGCAATTTGCCGTTTCCGACCGTACCATAGTAGGCGATGCTTGATATCATCGTTGGCGCACCCTGTGAGAATATCTTGTAGATCATCGTCGCATCAATGCGGTAGATTCCGGAGTTGCCGGTTGCATTCGCATCGTTCGTGCTAACGTATATACGCTGCTGCGCCGGATTCTGTCCGGAGAAATCGAAAGGCAATTCCAGGTCAGCCGTTTTGATTTGAGCTGCTTTAGGAGATGAACCTGAACCGGCTCCTGTAATCTCCACCCGCTCAGCAGTTTTCCATGTTGTTGTTACGCCGGCAATGTCATGTGTACCAATAGTTGTATATGTCCCTGTAGCATCGGAATTGATAATAACGATGCTGTTATCCGCGGGAAAGGTCGGTGACATTTTAATTGCGAGAATATCTCCGACAAAATTTTGAGCAACCCATCCGCCGAACTTTGTCAGATTAGATAGGTACACGTTGCCGGCGCCCGATCCGGTTCTGGTGCCGATGAGGATATAATTCATCGAGACATCGATTGCCCCGATATCTGCCGTAGCGGAATAGTTTCCGTTCTGCCATGTTATGCCGGCATCGACGGAGAAGAATACCTGTCGCGGCTGCCCTCCCGTGGAGGTTACGACGGCGACGACATTCGGGTTGTCACGGGATACCGCGATATTCCATGCAGGCAATATTGCTCCGGCGCCGGTTAGATTGGCAGAGATGTCATCCCACCCCCGGCCGCCTTCAGTAGACTTGTATACTTTGCTGTGGGGAGTATCAATCGCAAACAGCGTGTTGCCGCCGGCAGTAATAGCATTAACCTCGGAAGGATTGACAACGATATTAAACTGCGATCCAGGGGTATCGACTACACCCCATTGCAGGATTCCCGTTGCCGCAGTTGCCGGCTTCACAGGGATCACTGCTACAGCTATGATGCCGATAATCGAAATAATAAACAGTCGAAATTCGTTATTCATGGTACTAATTCTCCCGCTGCACTCCCGGCAACGTTAGCACATCGTTTCAGAAGGCAGATCATCGGTTAACACGATATGACTGGCATCAATGAGCACTTCGGGCATACCGTCTGTAAAATGCGGCGATGGGGCGGCAACCCGTTGATTTGCACCGTACGTTCTCTCTTCAGTTACGGTATTGAGCAGATTATAGAACAGATTCTTTGTTCCTTCATGCGCTCCCTCATGTCCTTGGGGAAGGGTGCAGGTGCTGACCTGCCATTCATTGTAGAGGCTCTTTGTCCAGGTAATGGTGAGGCCAACTTCAGCTTTCTTATGTTTTTTATCCGATTCGGGTAATGCCACAGTTTTCATTTCACTCTGCTGCCATGGCGAAACAACGGTGCGGATGAACTTCTTTACAGTATTATTACATGGCGTGACATCCCCACCCGATGTTTGTGAAATCTCGGTTGATGTGGAACCTGAAGTTGGTAATTGTTTGCTTTCTCTGTGTGATGAGATAGCCGGTGCAGATGGAGCTGCTAATGATTGTCGGATCTCATTCTCATAAAGCTCGAGGAGTTCTCCAAATTTCTCCATAAGTTGCTCTTTTGTGGTTATTTGCGTTCTGGCACGTGTATCATTGATCATCACAACGGTTGTTTGTGGCTGTGGTGACGATGCCGGTGCGAATGTAGGTGTCGGTATTGCCAACTGTTGTTGAACCTGTCTGGCTTTCCAGCGAGGTCTGACCACGAAATAATACAGTGAAAAGATCGCTCCCAGAATAACCAACACCGTCAGCGGGATCAGAATGAATGGCAATGTATAATCATTTTCCCACGTAATCGTTATATTTTTGGGGCTGGTCATGATTTCTGTTCCAGTTGGGTTGACTGCCACATATTTTCCTCTGAAGAACCCGAATATTCCTTTCATAGGGACTTCAGGTGTTTTAACGCCCCACTTTGCCTCACTGCCGGTTTTATACCAGCCTGTTCCTGTTACCTCTCCATAAGCGGAGTCAACAGATAATCGATAATATGTATCATATTGCGCTGTGATAACCTCGGGACCGGTAACAGTAAAAGAGATATTTCTGTTTGTTATCACATTATTATTGGAAAGCAGCCATGATACGAATCGATATTGGGTACCCGGCCCGCCCTCAACTGTTTCCGGTGCGTTTGTTGCAAATGAACCGCCGCTTCTATACCATCCCGTCCCTGCAGGAACCTGAGTTTGCTGGAGGGCAGATTTCATTGTAATTAAGTACTCGGTAAAGTAGCTGAAACGTGCGGACAGGGAGCCTTCGCTGACAACTGCGCTGTTTGTTTCAGCCTTAAACCGGACATTTTCCTTGGAAGGGTAATTGACTATTGGATCTACAGTGATGGTGGCTGTTGTTCCGAAATCCACGTTGATCTGCGTTGATTCTCCGCCATGAAGCGTTGTCAATAATCTCCCGTTCGCATACACTTTTGTGCTGCCAGCCGCCAGTCCTTCATCAATTGAGATAGTGGGGTGGAAGTATCCTTTTTCTACATAGAGGCTGAATGTCCGCTGAACGGAACGTGCTGTTGCTGCGTTATCTGTGACTGTCAGAGTGAAACTGTATGTGCCGGCGGTTCCGCCGACAGGAGTTCCCCACAGATAACCACTCTCGGTATCAAATACAATTCCTACGGGTAATGAACCTCCGAATACGACCCACGTAAGATATCCCATTGCATTTGATACACTGATCGATGCACTATAGGATTGCCCCTCCGTGGCATGGGGGAGAGAAGATGTCACTATCGATAGAGGCGGCAAGACTACGGTAATCGAGAACATGCCAACAGCAGTGGACGAGGTGTTATCCGTTGCTGATACCATGAAGGAATATGTGTTAGCTGTTGTCGGGACGCCGTATATAGTTCCGTTTGTAGCGAGCGATAGCCCCGGCGGCAATACTCCGCCGGTCAATGCCCATGTACATGGCGTACTGGCGACGAGTGTTGTTGAATATGACGTATTTACTGTGCCGTTTGGCAGCGGGCCTGAAAGGATAACGGGAGCTGCATCAACGCGAGAGCTCGCTATAAAAGGCAGAGAAATACTGCACAGCATGATGAACATCACTACACATGATATCAGTCTGAGTATTTTCTGCTGCCAACGTTGCATAAAAATAGGCTTCATTAGTATGACGCTATTGAACACTAAAAGTTATTATTACTGTGGCGTGACTATTTGTCAATCGAACCGGGAAGACTGACCTGTAATTCAGGTATCTTAGAGAGTTGCAGTACACTTGATTTGAACAGGAATGCCGGCAATCATGAAGTATACATCAGTGGCAAATTTTGCAAGGATCTGGTTTACTCTCCCCAGAACATCACGGTATTGTCTTGCCAGATCATTCTCCGGAACAATGCCCAACCCGATTTCATTCGAAACGATAATAAATGTGGCATTGCTTTTTTTCATGCTGTCGATAAGCGCATTGACCTCCTGTACTACAGCATTTTCCGCATCGATGCTGTTTTTGCATCTGCCCAGAATATTTGATGCCAGCAAAGTAATGCAATCGATGATGACAGTCCCTTGATTTGATAAGGATTCATTCAGTCTTACTCCTACGTTTTCTGGCGCTTCAAGGGTCTGCCACGTTGCCGGGCGCACTCTTTTGTGATTTTCTATTCGTGATTTCATTTCATCATCGAGCGGTTCTGCAGTAGCGACGAACATAACTCCATCGCCTGATTGTTCTGCCAGTTCCTGAGCGTAGCGACTTTTTCCGCTGCGTGCGCCGCCAAGTATTAAAATACATCGCTTAGCCAAAATAGAGCCTCTCGATAGTGCTGATACAGACGATAAACAACAAAGTCATCGCTTCATTAATCTCATTAAGAGCGCCACAGGTATCCCCTGTGATCCCGTCGATACGCGATTGAACCCACTTTCCGATGCCGAACGAGAGGAGCCAGATGAGCATGATCAGTATTAAACCATTCCAGCCTGACAGGACAATGGCTATTAACAGCGTTATGATAGTAGCCATAAGGAATCGTTGCCATGTTGCCCCCTGTTTATACGCAAATCCCATTCCGGACTTTTTGGCTGAGTTGAACATGAAGAGTATGCTTACCATTGACCACCGGCTTAGAACGGTCATAAGAATCAGCGGCTGTATACCGCCGGTTACCACCAGTGTACTGTATTTAAACAGCAATACGAGTGCAATGGCTGTGATACCGAAGGTGCCGATCTTTGTATCCGACATAATCGTCATTCGTTCGGCCTTTGATTTTCCTGCGATGATACCGTCGAATGTATCGGCTACGCCGTCGATATGATGAGCGCCAGTCAAAACAGCTAAAGCGATAACCAGCAGAACGCTTACTATCTGTCGGGGGAAAACATAGCTGAGTGCGATTGATAACAGCGCCAGAATAATGCCGATGATTAAACCGATTATCGGGAAGTAGACGACTGATTCACCGACGTGCTCCATCTTCGCGATAAAGCGCCGTGGCACGGGGAAAATGGTCAAAAACTGTAACGCTACCCAAAATCCCATTATGTACCTGCTGTTCTATAATAAAGTCATGTGGCTTTCGAAACCCCGGCATCATCAAATGTGGCCATCTCATTTAATACCTTGACAGCAGCTTCGGTAAGAGAAATTGCAAGTGCAGCGCCAGTCCCTTCCCCCAGCCGCATGGAGAGGCTTAACAAGGGTTTCAATCCCAGAAAATTCAGCAACCGTTCGTGTCCTTTTTCAGCGGATAGATGAGAGGCGATCAGATAATCCTTGCTCTGTGGCGCGATTTTGCAGGCAACGATCGCAGCCGCTCCTGAGATGAATCCGTCTATGACAACCGGAATCCGATGAGCTGCACCTG
>DNCV01000062.1 GCA_003484395.1 Dehalococcoidia bacterium | reverse complement strand
TATTGATAAAAAGAATTTTATCGGTGGGTGGTTTTTATTTGGCCTGAAAGTGCAGTATTAAAGCCGCTCCTGCATTTTTGAGGAGTGGCTTTTGTTGTTTCACGGGGGTTATTTTAGCGACGGCAAGATATAGCCCATGCATTTTTCAGTGGAGTTGGCGGGGGTAATCGTTGAAATATAGCAGGGGTGTGCAGCGCCAACAGGTAATCGTTGAAAGATTGAGGAAACGATGAAAGATTGATGGCAAGTCGATTTTTACAAGTCGACTTTCCAATTTTAAGTTAAAAGGTAATTACATTAACAACTACAAATCAATATTCAAAATATTACTCATATTAGGATTATAATTTTAATTATATTTTATGGTATAATTGAATGGTGTATCAAGGCGAAGGGAGGAGAGACCGTGGCTGATAAAAAGACGAAGTCCAAGATGCCAATGGAGCATCTAAACATAGCCGAGTTCAACCGTGGCCAATCCTCGAAGCTGATAAGAGGTCTGGTCACAGATGACAAGACGGCATTCATTCAAAAGAACGGTAAGCCTATTGCGGTTGTTATGTCTAATGCCCGCTATGAACGATTGCTAAAGGAGGGAATCGATATCAATGAATATTAATGTATCCGAAAAATCCAGCTTTATTTGGAGGATAGCCGATTTGCTTCGCGGCGACTACAAGCAGAGCGAGTACGGCGACGTAATCCTGCCCTTCACAGTGCTTTGCCGCCTTGACAGTGTACTTGCGCCTACGAAGGACGAAGTTCTGGAACTGGACGGAACCCTTACATACAAGAACAAGGCTCCATTTTTTATGAAAGCGACAGGATATAAGTTTTGGAATACGAGTAACTACACCTTTGCCAAACTCAAAAACGACCCGACTATTGTAGCAGACAACTTGCGCGACTACATTAAGGGTTTCTCTGACAATGCTCGGGAGATACTAGAATCCTTTGATATCTATGCACAAATTGCTCGCCTGGATAAGGCGAACCTCCTCTACCTTGTTGTTTCCCGCTTTGTGGATGACATCGACCTCCATCCCGATAAGGTAACCAACAATGAGATGGGCTACATATTCGAGGAGTTGATTCGCCGCTTCTCAGAAATGTCCAACGAGACCGCCGGTGAACATTTCACACCCCGTGAGGTTATTCGGCTGATGGTATCCATACTCTTCACGCCTGATATGGAGAAAATCTGCGAACCTGGCTTCATGGCGAAACTGTACGACCCTGCCGCTGGAACGGGAGGGATGCTATCCGCTGGAATTGAGTATGCGGGCGAACTTAATGATAGGGCGATCATTGAGGTGTACGGTCAGGAACTAAACGAAAAGACTTATGCCATCTGTAAATCAGACACGATGATTAAGGGCAAGGGTTACGAGAATATTTATCTCGGTAATAGCTTTACTGATGACGCGCTGCCGAGGGGGCATTTTCACTATATGCTCTGTAATCCGCCCTTCGGCGTGGAGTGGAAGAAGATCGAGGCGATCGTGCGCAAGGAGTACGCCGAGAAGGGGTATGCGGGGCGCTTCGGTCCGGGGTTGCCCCGCGTCTCGGACGGATCGTTGCTGTTCCTCCTGCATCTCCTCTCCAAGATGCGCCCGGCAGTGGACGGGGGCAGCCGGATCGGCATCGTGCTCAACGGCTCGCNNCGCCCTTCGGCGTGGAGTGGAAGAAATATGAGAGTTTCATCCGCGACGAAGCTGAGGATAAAGGCTACGCCGGGCGCTTCGGTGCTGGCCTTCCCCGCGTATCTGACGGCTCATTGCTATTCCTCCAGCACATGATTAGTAAGATACTCCCGCCGGAGGAAAGCGGATCCCGTATCGGTATCGTGTTTAACGGCTCGCCCCTCTTCACAGGTGACGCAGGTAGCGGTGAAAGTGAAATCAGACGGTGGATTATCGAGAACCACTGGTTGGAGACGATCATTGCCCTACCAGATCAATTATTTTACAACACGGGTATCCTGACCTACGTTTGGATTGTTACCAACCGCAAGAAGGGTATTCGCAAGGGTAAAATCCAGTTGATTGATGGCACCTCATTTTTCGAGCGTATGCGTAAGCCGTTGGGCGAAAAGCGTAAAATGCTCAACGATAGCCATATTGACCAATTAACCAAAATCTATGGCAACTTCGTGGAAGGCGAATACTGCAAGATATTTGACGAGGACGACTTTGCGTACTGGAAAGTCACAGTGGAACGCCCACTACGGTTGAACTTCAAGACCAGCGCGGAGCGCATCGAGCGAGTGCGGGACCAGAAGGTATTTGCTAACCTTGCCAAGAGCCGCAAACGTAAGCCGGAAGAAATAGCCATGGATGTCGCTGAGGGTGAGAAACAGCAAGAAGCTATTTTGGCTGTCCTGCGTAGTCTGGACGGCACCGTCCTTTATAAGAACCGCGAGACTTTCTCAAAGCTGGTTGCCAGGGCGTTGAAAAAGGCAGAACTGGAAGTGAAAACACCGCTACTAAAAGCCATTATCGCCGGGGTGTCGGAAAGGGATGAGACCGCCGATATCTGCACTGATGCCAAGGGCAACCCGGAACCTGATCCTGATTTGCGCGACACCGAGCAGGTACCGTTCAAAAAGGATATCAGCGAGTACATTAAGC
>DNCV01000093.1 GCA_003484395.1 Dehalococcoidia bacterium | reverse complement strand
CCGCCGCCGAGGCCGGCGCCGCGATGACGTCCAACAGCATCGATTTCGTCGACAAAAACGATGCAGGGCGTATTTCGTTTTGCCTGGTCGAAAAGGTCTCTTACTCTTGAGGCGCCAACGCCGACAAACATCTCAACAAATTCACTGCCGCTGATGGAGTAGAACGGCACTCCTGCTTCTCCGGCAACAGCTTTGGCAATCAAGGTTTTTCCGCAACCGGGAGGACCAACAAGCAGTACACCTCGTGGAATACGAGCGCCGAGCGCAATGAACTTTTGAGGCGACTTCAAGAACTCGACGATCTCTTGAAGCTCGACTTTAGCTTCATTAACTCCAGCGACATCGCTGAATGTAACATTTTGTTTATTGCCCTGTGCCAGGCGGGCACGGCTTTTGCCAAAGTTAAACGCCTGCGTATTAGCGCCGCGCGCAGATCGAAAAAGAAAGAATAGCAATGCGCCAAAGAGAACCAGCGGTACAAAGCTTATCAGAATATTTCCCCAATCCATACCGCCTGTTTTAACATCAAGCCTTACGGTACCGCCCTCATTTGTCTTAATGCCGGCATTATCGAGCGCATCCATTAACTCCTTGGTGCTGCCCAAAAAGGATGTCTTGAGAATCTCCTTGTCTCCTTTAATACCGATGAGCGACTCGCCTTTTTGCTGAATAGTATCGATGCTTCCGGCTTTTGCGCGGTCAAAGAATGTATACAGGCTTACTTCCTCAGGCCCTTTCGGAAATGGCATGACACTTACGGCGAAAGCAAGAATAGTAACCAGTATCAATAAATAAAACAGGCTACCCTGCCACCAATTCGATTTCATCAGTTCTTATTCCTTTCGAGATTTATTATAGCAGAACAGGAGTTCATTGCGAAAAGCCGGACAGTTTGAGTATAGGTATCAGCGGTAGTATACTATATACTCTGTTGTTTTGAGATTATAGCATGATTCGTAGATTAATATATATTTTATTGACTGTTGTCTGTGCAGTGCTTGTGTATATCATTTTACGGTTAACTATTCCGACTGCTGAAGTGCAACAGGTAAGCATGATGCCGACACTGCAACCAGGGGAGCGTCTGGTTATGAATAAGCTTGCTTATATTGCTGCCGATCCGCAGCGTGGAGATATTATCACATTTTATCCTCTTCAGCAATCGAAGCCGGATTTACTTGAAGAGATATTCCCATGGTCCAATACCACAGTGCCTTTAATAAAACGCACGATCGGTTTGCCCGGAGATACAATAGAGATAAAAAACGGTAAAATAATTGTGAACGGTTCAGTGCTGAACGAACCGTATATCAAAGACCCTCCGCGTTACACGTTAAGACCTATGAAAATCCCTGACGGAGAATATTTTGTTCTCGGCGATAATCGAAACAACAGCAATGATTCTCATCTCGGCTGGACGATTCCAATCGACCGCATCGTGGGCAAAGCGTGGTTGATTTACTGGCCGCCACAGCGCATAGGTACTGCTCCAAACTATCAACAATATGCTGTTCAATTCCGTTAGCGCCATTGCTGTTTTTACGTTATATCTACGTTAATCGATGTGCTTGTCTATAATTCGGTTTTGATATGTTATAATTAAGAAAAGCAATGTGCAGGAGATAGAAGCTGGAATCGTTAAAAATAGGCCGCCGTGCAGTGGAAGCTGCTTCAGACAAGCAGGCGGGAGACATTGTATTACTGGATACTCGGCAGCTATGTTCCTTTGCGGATTATTTTGTTATTTGTAGTGCGGAGAGCGACAGGCAGATAAGTGCCATCGCTGATGAGATAGAGAAAGCATTAAAAGAGGAAGGGGTTATCTCTCATCATAGCGAAGGCACTGCTGAATCAGGTTGGGTACTCCTTGATTTTGGAGATGTACTAGTTCATATCTTCTCTTCGGATCAGCGTGGTTATTATAAGCTTGATGAGCTATGGGGCAGCGCTGCGCCGGTTGTTACGATCCAGTAATCCAGGGATCCACTGCTCGCTCATAACCGATGATTTCCTCAGGCTTAAAGAAGATGCCTATCTCTTTTATCGCATTTTCAGGTGAATCCGAACCATGTACCAGATTAAGCTGAAGATCGATGCCAAAATCGCCGCGAATGGTACCGGGGGCTGCTTTTGCGGCATCCGTTGATCCCATAGTCTGGCGGATAATTTCTATTGCTCTATTGCCTTCCAATACGGCAGCAACAATCGGGCTTGATGTTATGAATTTTACCAGATCATTAAAAAATGGTTTACTCTGATGAACTGCGTAGTGTTTTTGTGCCAATGTCTTATCCATTTGTATTAGTTTCATTGCGACGATTTTTAATCCTCTCTGTTCAAATCGTGAGATGATCGATCCTATCAGTCCGCGCTGTACGCCATCGGGTTTAATCAGAATGAGACTTCTTTCCATTGGTAACTCCTTATTTGTTCTTATTTTACCTTACGTTGAGTAATTGGTGGTTGACGTAAATATAAAGGCTGCAATGTAACAGGGTCATCATAGCTTCCTTTGTTGAATCGCTTCCAGCCAAGCGTTGCCAGGTAACTTGTACGGCGTATCCGATGGACAGCATTTGGAATAATGGCACGATCGCCAAGTTTTTGCTGTAGTTTTTGCAGCGCATTTTCGGGAATTTCACCACAAAATAATGTAGGCTCACCTGTCTCTAGACACAGAGAGTCAATTGTAGTAATGCGGGGCTCCTGGATGCAGAGCCAATCACCATTTCTTTTATATAGTGCGGCGGCAATTTCTTCGCGGCCTGCATTATGAATCGGGCAGATTGGCAATCCGGAAAAGTCAAAAGCATATGCTTCTATTTCAAGAGTATTGATTCCGACTATTGGAATATTGAGAGCAAGAGCGAATCCTTTTGCGGCGCTTATGCCGACCCGAAGCCCGTTGAAGCTGCCGGGGCCGGTGGCAATCATGATTGCTTTACATGATTGCATCGTGCATGACTGCTGTCCAAGCAGTTGTTCGATGTTAACAATAAGCTCTGAGGAATGATTCTGCGTGGTATACCAGATTTGTTCGGCAACTACTTCCCCATCGGTGGAAAGTGCGATGCCAGCGACGTTGCTTGAGGTATCGATCGATAGTTCCATATATTATAACGATTCCGCCGCAGTCTTCAGCAGTTGCTCATAGCGTTCACCATGAGCTTCGATTTGTATATCACGTTCATGGTGTGATAGATATGAAAATTGTATTGACAGATTGCTTGCAGGAAGAATGTTCGCTCCTTTCTCTGCCCATTCTATCACGCAGACGCCATTTCCATAAATATAATCATCGAGGCCAATACTCATCATATCATCACTGCTATCCAGACGGTACAGGTCAATATGATAGAGCTGCAATCTCCCATAATATTCTCTGACGAGAACAAAAGTAGGACTCAGCGTATATTCATTGATATCAAGCCCCCTGGCAATTCCCTGCGTCAGACAGGTTTTTCCGCTTCCCAATATGCCACTGAGCAGAATAAGATCATTAGGTTTCGTCAATTTGCCGATAATAGACCCAATCTCCTGTGTCCTCTTCGGGCTGTTTGATTGAATATGTAGAATCGCCATCTCCTCATTTATTTTGGTTTGAAATGATCCCAGCCTGGATGTATCAATCGTTTCGATTTTCCGTCGGGGGTTACAATTGTGACGGGATTCGCTTGTTGATCTGTGATCTTGCCTATGACGGTTATTTTGCCTTGCAGCATTTGTAATGCTCTGGTCATCCGAGCCGATGTTGCTGTGAATAACAACTCGTAATCTTCTCCGCCGCTGAGGATTAAATTCATGCAACTTTTCGTAAATTCTTCTTTTAGAACAGGATGAACAGGTAATGCTGCTTCTTTGATGACAGCGCTTACTTTACTTGTTTCACATATATGGGTCAAATCCGCGATAAGCCCATCGCTGATATCGATGGCGGTAGTAATGCCAAGACTGTTGAGTAATTGCCCTTCTCTTATTCTTGGTATCGGTTTCAGATGAGCCTGACGAAGCATTTGTATGGTTGCTGGCTCAAACGAGAGTTTTCCATTCAACATCGCCAGCCCCGCTGCAGAGATCCCTGTATACCCGGTGAGTCCAATAAGATCACCCGGTTTTGCCGCTGCTCGAGTTAGTACTTTTTTATTGAGTGATGTCCCGAGAAGCGTAACATGGATAGCTAAGTAAGAGGCGGCAGCGATATTGCCCCCGATAATTGCCACGCCAAATTCATTGGCAATGGTAATCATGCCGTTATAAAGCTCTGTAATATTCGCTACCGTTGTAGCCGGAGGAATTGTTAATGATATCAATGCATATCGGGGTATACCACCCATTGCACCGATGTCACTTAAATTAACAGCGATTGCTTTCCAGCCCAGTTCTTCCCATGTAATGGTTTCCAGATTGAAATGTACATTTTGAACGAGGCAGTCAGTTGTAGCCAGTTCCCATTCTTTCGTGTTCCGGATAACAGCAGTATCATCGCCTATGGCGATGATCACATTATCCCAGATCGGAGCCAACGGCAGATTCTCTCTTTTAATCTGAGCGTTTATATGGGCAATTATGCCGAATTCTCCGAGTTCAGATACGAGCATGATTTGGATTATAGCATAAATCTACAGCTAAACATTCCATTTCCTATTGATGAAGGTTGTAGATTGGTAGTCACAAGTATATAATTTCTTAAAATACTATAGAAGGTAGGAGAATTATGCAGCAAAACATGCATTGTCCCGTCTGTGGTAGTTCTATCACATCAGGTCAGACATTCTGTGGTGACTGCGGAACGAAGCTGTCTTTTATTACTACCTCACAACAAGCATCGGTTTGTCCGACATGCGCATCTCCTGTAAAGCAGGGGCAGCAATTTTGCGGTGTTTGTGGCGCTATTCTCTCAGGCGAAAGTCAGCAATTGAGCGCCCAGATGCAACCACAGCCTCAACCCCAACCTCCGCAGCAGACTGCTGCCCCACAGTCCACGGTCGGTGTCATCTCTGATGCCACTGCGTCACCACCGTTGTCGAAGCCCCAGGAGAGAGCGTCTCAAGCAAAGCCTCTTCAATATAATAGACGCGGCATGTTGCTTGTAGCGACCGCTATTCTCCAGATCATTGGTTGGGTGGTCATTATCGGTGGTTGTATCGGTACGGTTATCTTTGCACTGTCTGATATCGGTACTGATGTGCAATCCAAATTATTGATCGTTGACGGTGCTGGAATTATTGCTGTGATTATCAAGCTTATCACTGGATTGGTGATCTCGCTGGGCTATGGATTCGGGCTTCTCGCCTTTGCTGAGATTTGCAAGCTATTAATCAGTGTAGAACGTAATACAAATAAATAGTTTCATTGAAAAACTGCTTCTTTTATACCGAAGATACCAGGGTTTGATTCTTTGAGTGATCAGACTTACAATATAGCGACGTCAACTATTCAGGAGGTTAATTCGTGTTGCGATCTATATCCAAATTTATCACATTGACATTTCTTTCTACGGCCGGCATTTTGCTGCTGGGATGTTCTTCAGCGTCGGAGGATCCCGCAACAACGACTTCAACGAGTTCTCAGCCACCGACATCAAAGCAGTATTCCGCCCCGCCCGCCATGCAGATTGATACAAATAAAAAGTATACAGCGACAATGGAGACTGAAAAAGGAGCTATTGTCATCGAATTATTCGCTAAAGATGCTCCCAAAACGGTAAATAATTTTGTATTCCTTTCCCGAGAAAGTTATTACAATGGGACAACATTTCATAGAGTTATTCCCGGCTTTATGGCGCAGGGTGGAGATCCCACAGGGACGGGTATGGGAAGTCCCGGATATAAGTTTGAAGATGAGTTCAGTCAACGCAAGCATATCACCGGTTCTCTATCGATGGCTAATTCCGGAGCGAACACAAATGGCAGCCAGTTTTTTATTTGTTATGCTCCACAGCCACATCTCGATGGCAAGCATACGGTGTTTGGCCAGGTAACAAAAGGGATGGATATTCTCAATAGAATTACGGCACGGGATCCGAGTAGAAACCCCAATTTTGCCGGCGACAAGATTTTGAAGATCACAATCGAAGAGAGCAATTAAGGTTTTATTCTGTTAACCAATCTTTTAGACCTTTTTGCATGATAGCCAGATACTCCTTTGACGGCGGCGTTTCCTGCGTCTGATTGATCAGAATGTATGTCTCCGCCTCAATGGGAGTATCTGATCCTGACCATACAGAGACCTTAATGCGATTAACAATATCCGGGTATCCCATGTACTTATCCAGCCGCTTCAAGTCCGCTGGCGATACCTCATAGATACCGCCGAGAACCTTTTGATTGCTCTGGCGTTTAATTGTGGCCACACTGCTTCTTAATTCCCGTGACCAGCCTGAGAAGACAAGTTTGTAGTTTGGCAGAATTGCTGAATATTTAGGCCTTGCATCAGGGCATCGGGTGATCATCTGTTTGCGATCTAAATTCGTATCGTAGGCGAAGTAATACATTTTCATCCTCTTTTTACTGAGATAATTATAGGATGTTAGAGGTAAATTTGAAATAGATGTTTTGCTGATTGTGTAGTAAATGCTACAATTTTTTCGTCTGGTTTTGGTATCATGTCGCATTTGTTTATGATTGATCGATTGATGATTTTCAGGGTGAATAGCATTGATGCAGTACGCAATACTCGCTGATATTCATAGCAATCTGGCTGCGTTTCAGGCTGTTCTCTGCGACATCGAGGATCGTGGTGGCTTCAAACAGATATGGTGTCTTGGCGATGTGGTGGGATATGGTCCTGAGCCTCATGACTGTCTGGAACTTTTACGAGGTTTCGATCACATCTGTGTTGCAGGCAATCATGACCTGGCTGCTGCAGGCAAAATCGATACGATGGATTTTAATCGCGATGCGGCAATGGCAACTGATTGGACATCTGCGAAACTAACCGATTCAGATAGGCTCTATTTGCAAACATTGCCTGATATGCGTATCGAAGACAATTTTACATTGGTTCACGGCAGCCCGCGAGATCCATTGTGGGAGTATCTGCTTTCTTCGATCGCA
>DNCV01000074.1 GCA_003484395.1 Dehalococcoidia bacterium | reverse complement strand
TGACTCCGATGCTATCGGTGCAGAGGTTAAGCGTTGCCCGTGCGAAATTGTTCTTTCGTATCATTTTGTTTGTTGAAGTGCGTCCTTGTCCTATTAACCCCGGCGAGATGGTAATCAGCCCGGTCATTGCCAGGAAGCTCAATTGAAAGCTCACATCGTGCAGCACGGCGGGATCGACTGCGGTCATGACTGCTGCTGCGAAGATAAGCGCGCTCAATGCCTGGCGCTGCCTCCCGAGCAGTTCGGCAATGAGAAATAGACTGACCATCAGAGCGCTGCGAATGACGGGGGCGTTCATTCCTGAGATAAGCGTGTATATCCAGGTAATTGCGAGCCCGAGCCATATGTAGATCGAGCGCTGCCTGCCGAATATCCAGATGCCGATGGCGAGGCAGATGCCGATGAATATGCTCAGGTTGAGTCCGGATATCGCGAGGATATGTGTGGTTCCTGTTTTGGAGAATGCGGTCTTCAACTCCTGCGGGATGGTGCTGCGCAGCCCCAGAAGTATCCCCTGCGCCAGCGCATTCTGTGGCTCCGGCAGCGCCAGTGACAGGCTTTGTGATAACTTTCTGCGCAAGTCATAAATAATGCTGAGAACTTTATTCCCCTGACCTCTTTCGGTCAGCACGATTTTTGGATAGCTGATCACGGAACGGATGCCTTTTTCGTTCAGATACCCTTTATAATCGAAATCGGAGAAGTTCTGCGGCGTTTCAAGCGCACCGGTGACGCGGATCATATCGCCGTACCGATAATCGGGGTATTTGCCAGTGAATACCATCGCCTTGCCGCTGAGAGGTTCCGTTGTATCTTTGCTGATAACGCTGCGGGCTGAAAATTGAAATGACGTGCTCGTATCCCGTATATCAGGATCCGATTCGACGACTCCTTCGATTTGAATAATGCCCGAATCATTGTAGAGTCGCAGCTTTTCGCTATTCAGGTGTGCTGCATTGGCCTGTGTCCGCAATATGCCGCTGGCGCAGAAAAGCAGGCATATCGATGCAAGGACGAGCGTTGCCCTGTGCTGGCGGAGAAAGGGGATCCCTGCCAGAGGCAGGATGCTGATAAAAATAATCATAAACGAACAATTCAGATAAGAACCAATAACGATGCCTAATAACCAGGATATAGAGATGAAGATGAGTGTCATGGAATAATCAGTCCTCGACGGTGATGTAGTCCTTTATTTTGTTAAACGTGCCGCTGCCGATGCCCTCCACCTTTAAGATGTCCTCGATATGGTTGAAATGGCCGTTCTTCGTTCTATAGGCGATTATCGTTTGTGCTCTACCCTGCCCGATGCCTGGCAGAAATGCGAGCAGCCATGCATCGGCGCGGTTCAGACTGATTTTTTGCGGTGAAGGCGTGTTGCGAGAGGATTCGATGTGGATTTTGATTGTGGCAAGGTCGGCGTCGTCAGTCGGGTTTGCGGCCTCGATGAGGTTTGCCAACGGCTCCGTTGCTTTAATCGGGAAGTAGCCGGGATTGCTCACTGCGCCGTTGATGTATACTTCTCCTGTGATTGGAATAATCGGTGTCTGACGGATAGTTATCTCGCTTGTCTGAGCTGCCGTCTGTTTACTGTATAGTACGATGCCGCTGATCACGAGTATGATGAATAGCAGCAGGACTGCCGCAGGCCAGTATCTATCAAGCTTATCGGACATGCCACCCTCCCCTTTTTCTATTCAATTTTGCCGGGTAATGCTACAATGCTACAAGCCATGGACAATAATAAAACGGTCACCGTTAATCGGAAAGCCTATCACGATTACCTTATTTTGGAAAGTCTTGAAGCTGGACTGGTATTAACCGGCACCGAGATAAAATCGATCAGGGAAGGCCGCGTTACTATCGCTGATGCGTATGCCAAACCGGAAAAGAACGCTCTGTGGCTGTTTAATGCGCATATTGCCACATATCAACCGGGAAGCCGGAATAACCATGAGGTCGACCGTCCCCGCAAGTTATTGCTACACAAACGTCAGCTCGCTGATTTGATATCGGCTTCAAGCCAGAAGGGTTTGACTTTAGTGCCGCTTAAGCTCTATATTAAAAAAGGGGTGGCCAAGATTGAGATTGGTCTTGGCAGAGGCAAGAAGCTTCACGATAAACGGGATGCCATTGCCCGTCGTGAGAACGAGAGAGAGATTGAGCGCGCTTTGAAAAAGAGCGCATGATGCCCTTTAAAAAAATACGTTACATAATGGGGGCGTGTGGATTCGACGGGGGCAGGCCTACAGGACTGCAGGACGAGCTGTCATTATCTCGCTAAACTGGTGGCAAAACACAACTGCCAACGAAGCAGTTCCTGTCGCTGCCTAACTAGGCGGCAACACGTCCAACCCGGCCTCACTCCGATGGGTTGGGATTGGGCGACGAAATGTCGGAGCGCTCTAACTGCCACGCCGGTAACAGTTAGCTAAGATAATCGGCTGGTTCGATGATACTCGGTCAGCAGAGGCTCATCGGATGAGATAAAAGAGCTGACTATGCCTGTAGTATGTTCTGGCAACCTGTTTTCGGACGGGGAGTTCGACCCTCCCCCGCCTCCACCAAGCTAATTAGTTCCCCCTGAAAAAGGGCACGATTGACGCATAAGTGATAGAAGGGAAGAAAACGAGGAGAAAACAGTGCTTCGGTTACAAAATCAGCAACCATCGTTATGGGAAGCAGTATTACCGCCCGAGGTATTTTGCCTGAGTGAGGAATTGGCGGCGATTGATAGGCTACTGGATGATGAACGATTCCTTAATCCCTTCCTGGAGAGGTTCAATACCCGGATCGGAAGGCCGACCGTACCCGTTGCCATCTATCTGCGATTAATGTATCTTAAACGTCGTTATCAGCTGGGATATGAGACGTTGGTGAAAGAGGTGACTGATAGCTTCAGCTGGCGGCGCTTCTGCCGTCTGTCCATTGATGATCCGCTACCTGAGGCAACCACGCTGATCAAACTGACACACAAGTATGGAGAGGCGATGTTGCGTGATCTCAATGATACGCTGCTGCGGAAACTCAAAGAAGGGAAGGTGATCAGGGGGAGAAAGCTTCGGGTGGATACCGCGGTAACGGAGGCCAACATCCATTATCCCACGGATACTGGCTTGCTGGCTGACGGTATACGGCTGATCACACGCACCGTAGGCAAGATCAGAAAGGCGGGGATTGAGATAGGCAAACGCTTTGTCAATCATATGCGGACGGTCAAAAAGACCAGTCTTGGGTTGATGAAGGTGATGAAGAAGCGAGTGCGGAAGGATCATCCTGACATGATCGCTGCCAGGGCAACGCTGAGTCGTGTGGCAGAAGAGGTTGTTGCTGACGGGTGCAAGATAAACTCATATATTGGTACACTCGCTGATATGCCTCCCCGTATACAGCGACTAACAAAACAGCTTGGTGAGTGGGTAACGGTAACAGGGAAGATTATCGAACAGACCAGAAAAGTCATCGATGGCTGCCGTCATATTCCGCGACGTATCGTGAGTCTGTTTGACAGGGATGCCCGTCCCATACGAAGAGGAAAGCTGCGAGTTGACACCGAGTTTGGTCACAAAGTGCTTATTGGAGAAACTGACCACGGCATCATCACCACCTATAAGGTAGTGCAGGAAAACCCTGCCGATACGACGCTGCTCAAGCCGGCAGTGCAGGGACACAAGCGCTTATTTCGTAGAACACTCAAGGCAGTAGCCGCTGATCGAGGGTTCTCATCTCGAGAGAATGAAATGTGGTTACACACGCACGGCGTCACCAAGGCGAGCATTCCGTCACGTGGCAAGGTAACAAAAGAGCGGCGCTGCTATCAGCACCAGGCATGGTTCAAGCGACTGCAGCGGTTTCGTGCTGGCATTGAGGCGAGGATAAGTCTGCTGCAGAGGAAGTTTGGATTAAAGAGAAGCCTGATGAGGGGAACACAGGGTACAGAGATATGGGTGGGACAGGCTATCTTTGCCCATAACCTGTGGCAAGCTGCCAGAATCCTGTGAATTATGGGGGAGATAGAATACTACCGGTAGATCTTCGGAATCAATGTTCTCCCCATTTTAGGGAGAACAGACTTTTTCAGGGAAAACTAGTTAACATTAACAATTTACCTATGTTATTTGATTTCTTTTCTACCGGACAATCAATCGTGATACACTGAGATTGTTAAAAGAGGAGCCCTTTCACTCAGAGAAGTGATATAATATACTGATATACGAGGAGAAACAAGTTATTCAGAGAAATGAGCGTTCCCCGGAGGTTATAATGGCAAAGTATAAAGGGATGACAGCAGACATAGGTGATGGTGAATTAGCATTAAGGCTTCGTATGATGCAGGGGCCGGAAACGACCAAAGCAATAGAAAAACTATATACTCGCTATGGCAAAGATGTTATTTCTATTGCTGAATTGAGAAACATGCTGGATAAAGAGATGGGAGATAAAACCTTAACCGAAGAACTGTACGCTATGAGGGAAGGATAATTTACAGTGGCTGTTTTTTATCTTGAGACCTCTGCTTTATTAAAAAGATATCGCACAGAAAGAGGTACTGAATTACTGGATGAGCTTTTCAACAGTAAACGGGATTATGAAATACTTACTACTTCTTATTTCACCTCACTAGAAGTCACTTCGGTTGCAACACGATTACTTAAAGGAGAGACTATCACCAAGCGATCTTATCAGCTATTGCTTGGTCATCTCTCATACGATATGAGGCAATTGGTTATACTGCAGCCGATATCAGATTTTATTCTTTCTAAAGCATTAAACTTGATCATGGACCATACTCTTCGTGCCCCTGATGCAATCCAATTGGCTACTGCTTGTATGCTGAAATCAACAATAGTGGGACAGCCTCTTTATTTTATTTGTGCCGATAGCAAACTACGCGGAGCCTGCGCAGATTCCGACCTGACTGTGCTTAACCCAGAATCACCAGACTCTGTGAAAACTTTAAAGACGCTAAGAAGTACTTTATAAAAAGTGGAACAGTTAGGAACTGTCCTTCTTCACATCTATTATGACTTTAATTTGACATTAATTGTTGAATTGATAATCCCATAGGTATCGGATGCCCCGACCCCCATCGGGGTCGTCTACGGTTATTTAGCGTGCATTTTGGGGTATTGGCTCACTGCTTGTATCTTAACATCTTAACATTCAGGAGTTGCAAGAATTGAAAATTACTCCGATTGCTCGTCTTTATTTTAACAGGTTAATAGTTGTACGGTATGATGGATCCCGAGCCTCCCCCGCCTCCACCAAACTAATTATGATATTGAATGCGCAATAAACTCAATTCAAGCAAATTTGAAGTTCTTTTCGTTAAAGAGCGTGATGCAGACTCCCACTACCTCGCTATCATAAAGAGTTCCCTTCTTGGATGATATTTCCTCAAGGGCTTTATCAGTTCACAGTGGGATTTATCTCATAAGAGATGGAAATCTGTATATGCGGAGATAATATAGCTCGATATTATCGCTACGTGGCAATTCGAAGAACAAAACAAGAGTGGGCGGGTGAGACCCGCCCACTCTTGCGTTAATATCTATACGTGACCCATTTCTAGTACTCGGGCATAGGAGGCATGGCTGGAGCAGCGGGAGCATTTTTCTCGGGTATATCGGTGACCAGCGCCTCGGTGGTCAGGATCATATTGGCGATGGATGAAGAGTTCTCCAAGGCGGTTCTGGTGACCTTGAGCGGATCGATAATGCCCTTCTCCACCATATCGCCGTAGTCCATTTTCGCAGCATCGAAACCGGTGCCCTTTTTCGAGCGGAGCACCTTATCGACGACCACGGAGCCGTCCATGCCTGCGTTCGCTGCGATCCAGTGCAGCGGCTCTTTCACGGCACGCTTCATGATGGAAGCGCCGGTGGCCTCATCGCCCTCGAGCTTCAGCTTGTCGAGCGTCGAGCTGGCATTG
>DNCV01000039.1 GCA_003484395.1 Dehalococcoidia bacterium | reverse complement strand
AGCAGCAGATGCTGGCGATCGCCCGTGCACTGCTGAACCAGCCGAAGCTGATGATGATGGACGAGCCGAGCATGGGTTTATCGCCGTTGATTGTCGAGCAACTGGGGCGGATAATTCAGGATATCAATGCGAAGGGCATCAGTATAATTCTGGTTGAGCAAAATGCACGTATGGCATTGAATTTGGCTCACCGTGCCTACGTTCTTGAGGCCGGACGGCAAATACTTGAGGGCAAGGCCGTCGATCTGGTCAACGATGAACGCGTGAAAAATGCCTATCTTGGCGGCTAAGGAGATAAACCGGAAATGACGACGATCTCGGAGATGGTTTCTAGAAATGCACGGATGTATCCTGATGAGACGGCTCTTATCGAGCTGCTGCCGTCAAAAAACCTTCGCAAGGAGATCACTTGGGCGGAGCTCGACCGCAGGATTGATACCATAGCCTTTGCCCTGCAGCAGAAAGGCATTCAGAAGGGCGACCGGGTATTGCACTGGATGCGCAACTCGATCAACTGGCTGGAGGCATATTTCGGCATCATGAGAACCGGTGCCTGGGTGGCGCCGCTCAACTTCAGGTTCACCGCGGACGACCTTGCCTACTGCACCGGCATCAGCAATCCCAAAGCGATTATTTTCGATGAGGAGTTTTCCCAGGCTGTGGAGGCTCTGCGACAGGGGATATCTTCGATCAAGGATTATATAGTCGTCGGAGGAAAGCCGGCAGACAAACCGTACGAGGATTTCGAGGTGATGATCGCCCATGCGCCAAAGAGCGGCGTTCTTCCCGAATTTAACGACAGGGACGACTGCGGGCTTTATTTTACCTCTGGTACCACAGGACAGCCCAAGCCGATTTTATTGACGCACAAGAACATGGAATGCGCCGCTATTACCGAGTGGGCGCATCACCAGCAGCATCATGACGACAATTTTATACTGATTCCTCCTTTATACCATACCGGAGCCAAGATGCATTGGTTTGGCAGTCTCATGGTCGGCGGCAAGGCTGTCATCCTCCGTGAGGTCAATCCCAAACTTATTCTGGAGACCGTTTCGAAGGAGAAGGGAACTATTGTCTGGCTGCTGGTGCCGTGGGCGTACGATATCCTGGCGGCGTTCGAAAGCGGCGAGTTGAAGCAGAGCGATTACAAGCTGGAGCAATGGCGTTTGATGCATATCGGAGCGCAGCCGGTGCCACCGAGCTTGGTGAAGCGCTGGAAGCAGTATTTTCCGGCGATGCAGTATGATACCAATTACGGTCTGAGCGAATCATCGGGTCCGGGATGCGTTCATCTCGGCGTTGAGAACATTCATAAGGTCGGTGCTATCGGCAAGGCTGGATTCAACTGGGAGGCGAGGATCGTCGATGAGCACGGCGTTGATGTCCCGAAAGGTTCGGTTGGCGAGCTTATCGTTCGCGGCGGCGCAGTCATGAAGGAATATTACGGCAACCCGGCAAAGACAGCCGAGGCACTGAGGGGTGGCTGGCTCTACACCGGAGACATGGCAAGATTTGATGAGGATAAATTTATTTTTCTCGTCGACAGGAAGAAGGACGTCATCATCAGCGGCGGCGAGAATGTCTATCCCGTTGAGATCGAGGACTTTCTCCACGCCCATCCCAAGGTAAAAGATGTGGCCGTCATCGGCTTTCCCACGGCGCGGCTGGTTGAGGTTGTCGGCGCCATCATCGATCCCAAACCCGGCGTGACCCTGACCGAACAGGAGGTGCTTGAATACTGTGATCAGCATCTGCCGCGATACAAACGTCCCCGTGTCATCATCTTCGATACAGTGCCGCGCAATCCCACCGGCAAGATCGAAAAACCCAAGCTCAGGGAGAAGTACCTTGGTCATTCAACGGTGTTGTAGGAGTAGGTGAAATAATATAATAATTGTTGTGTGCTTTTAAATTCTATTTTGTCATCAATAAAAAAAGCCACATATTATACGATTACCAGTGACGTTATCGTTCCTTGTTTTTTACAAGCTGAATGATGTCATTGAATATTCGCTCGAATCGCTTGACCTTGTCACTTTCCCAATTTGAATCGAAATCCTCTTTTAAAATGTATATGCCATCTAATTCGTATTCAGATATCACTCTGTCTCTACTTCTCCCGTTGAAGCGCCCTCCATCGTTATCAATGTCAAAGTCATTATCATTATCTGCAGTTGCAAGAAATACGCGTATGTTTTTCTGGACATCCGATGAAATCAGTTTAAGTTTCCAGTAGCAGGCTTGCGCTATTCTTTCCCTTAAGCTGGTTTTGCATGATATTACAGCTAATATTTCTGAATTCCATTTATCAGTTGGATCAATCCAAACGATAGCGGAATCGACATCTGGAAGAAGAAGAAAATCTCCATATTTTACAGCGAGTTTTCTCAGGATTATCTCATTGTTCTTTGCTTCTCCCTCAGTTAAAATTTCTAATCCATTAAAAGCTCTGCTCTCACCTTTGAGTTTCCTGGCATAACTTTTAAGGATTGCGTGTATCATACCTTGAAATCTGTGCCCAATAAACGAGTTCCAAGATTGCTGTCCTCGTTGCTTGACATATTCTTCTTTTAGCTTTTTTATCTTATCCCATGCTTTGTCTGCAGGGATATCGCCAGCCTCGATTTTTAATATAATGGATTCAATTTCCAATTTAAGATTGGTCATTGTCCACTCCTCTCATAGTAAGCCCACTGAATTTTCCTGTTGTTACAATTAGTTACTGATGTTGATGTTTTTCTAACGATTAATAAATATTTGAAGCCACGCAGATAGAAGTTGAATCTACGTGCGCGATTGTGCCATACATCCGTATTTGAAGATTGACTTCTTCTGTTTACACATATAATATCGACAGGTTCAAAGTATTTGCACAGCCTATCATATATTCCGAAGCCGACTGGCGTAAATTCTCTTTTAACCCATTGGTCGCCTATCAGCCAGCCTAAAGCCTTGCCATCTTTTAATATCCTGTGACATTCAACCATAACCTTCTCCAGTTCATCGTAGAAGTTTTCGGATTCGGCAGAAATGTTGCCAATATTGTCAGGGTGGTTGTTATACTTGATATTATCGCCATATGGAGAATCGATAAATACCATATCTACTGAATTATCTTCGAGTGGTATTTTTCTGGCGTCGTTCTGGATTATGTCAGGACGTGTAGAAACGATATCATATCCTTTAGCCTTTCTTTTCTCTGCTAGACAAACGTCAATTGTTGTCCCACTTCCACACATAGGATCAACGACTAAATCACCCGGATCGGTATATCTCCAGATCATATTGTAAATTATCAAAGCAGGTGTGACGCCCGGGTATTTGTTATTTCCTTTTTTAGTTATGCCATAACTTTGCTTGGGAAAATCCCAAAATGTTGTAGATTCAATTAATGGAATCTCCTCCTCGATATCTACTTCAGCGTTGTTTGCCCGAATCTTATCTGCAAGTTTGCTAATTAATTCGTCGGATGTAGCATCCTGAGAATCTTTTACTAAAGCCAAATGTTTAGGTCTGAACTCATCAAGAAAGTATAAAAGCCTCTCTCCGAATAGTGGAGTATTTCTCCTGGCGCTAAATTTTGCGAGTATTTTTCTTGCGTTGGGTATCGCAATTCTGTTAGCCAGTGGTTCAACCTTGACTTGATAGGGATATCTACCGTTAAATGCATGATGGTCAATATTCACTCCGCCATCCGAGACTGACATAAATATGCCATATATTGTATCAGTGTCCACATTATTCAGGAATAAGATGTCTCCTTTTCTGATTCTTGTTACTATGGAGCCGTACATTTTATCTGTAGCAAATAAGAGTCTTTCAAAACATTCACGTTCCGATTTATCAGTGCAGGCGAATATAAAACCACGAATTGGTTTGCCTTCTCCTGGAAATATTGACTGGTTGCTTTTCAAGTATGTAATTGCTTCAGTCATGTCTTTCTCCCTTGCCGAAGTAAGTATAGTCAGTATTCCTCTAGTGTGATGGAATGATTGAGGGATTATAGCATGTCGATCTCTGTTTGTGTTAGGGCGTATTCACTCATCTAAAATGTT
>DNCV01000083.1 GCA_003484395.1 Dehalococcoidia bacterium | reverse complement strand
GTTCTTAATTACGGACATAATAATCATCTTGTTAACAAAGCATTGATAAACTATCTGCAAGAGGACAATATCGTACATGCCCTTGATCAGGCAACCAGTGCCAAAAAACGTTTCATTGAGACGTTTTACCGTGACATTCTGGAGCCCCGTGGTATGGAATATAAAATACAATTCACAGGACCTACTGGTACCAATGCAGTAGAAACGGCCTTAAAGCTTGCGCGCATGGTCAAAGGGCGTTCCAATATCATCGCCTTCACCAATGGTTTTCACGNNGGCGGTTACCGCCAATACATTCTATCGTAACGAGATGTTTGTCAATCGTACGAATGTATCGTTCATGCCCTATGACGGCTATTTCGGTCATGAAGTGAATACCGCAGCCTACCTGAGAAAATTTATTGAAGATCAGAGCAGCGGTGTCGATCTGCCGGCAGCTATTCTCCTCGAGACTATCCAGGCAGAGGGAGGCATCAATATAGCCAGCCGCGAATGGCTAAAAGAAATAGAAAGTATCTGTCGGGAACATGATATTCTTCTCATTATTGATGATATCCAGGTCGGGAACGGGCGAAGCGGCACTTTCTTCAGTTTCGAGGAGGCTGGCATATCGCCGGACATCATAACGCTATCAAAATCGATCGGAGGAGGAATGCCAATCGCTCTTATACTTATCAAGCCAGAATTCGATCTATGGAAGCCTGGGGAACATACCGGCACTTTCCGCGGCAATAATCTCGCTTTCGTAGCGGCGACCGAACTGTTCTCCTACTGGAAAACGGATGCCTTTTCAAAAAGTATCAAAGCTAAAGAAAAAGTACTGCAGCAAAAGCTCAATGCCATTGCTGAAAAATATCCGCAGCTCAACTGTAAGGTACGTGGCAAAGGATTGATTTATGGCCTCGATATTGAAGAAGAGGGGATGGCCGTACAGGTTGCCAGGGAAAGCTTTAAAAGAAATCTTATAATTGAGCTATGCGGAGCTGAGCACAACGTACTTAAATTCCTGCCACCGCTTACTATCGAAGATGAATTGCTTGTTAAAGGCCTTGACATCATTGATGAATCTATTGAAGCCCTGGTAACGATATCAACATAGGAAATAACAGAGGTATGGAAGCAAGTGTTAATTCGTACGATTGATGAGATTTCAGGCGGCAACGCAGATGTGAAGGCGGAAAACGGCAACTGGCAGAGTCGCCGATTCATCACACAGGCTGATAATATGGGTTTTTCGCTTCACGACACCATAATAAAAGCCGGTACCGAGACAAAAATCTGGTACAAATACCATCTGGAGGCCGTCTATTGCATTGCAGGCAATGGCAGTATACATGAACTGGATACCGGCATTACTCACCAATTGCGGTCTGGAGTGATGTATGCTTTAAATAAGAATGACAGGCATATACTGCGAGGTGGTACCGAGGATATGCGCATGATCTGTGTCTTTTACCCGGCACTGAAGGGTGATGAAATACACGATGAGAACGGTTCATATCCACCACAGGAAAGCCGATAGAACAAACCCAGGGAGAAACGATTCATTGATGAATAGATAATAAATAACATCGTAACCCGAATTAGTAGCTATGAGGTTCAATGTACGGACTTTCATAACCTTTGATGGAGACATTTAATTGACGCACTTTCGTGAAAGGGAGGACTATCGATAGTGGGCAGACCATGGTGGTACGATGACTATTGGGAAAAAGACAAGAGAGCAACCCGAAAGCGGTCTTGGATACCGGGAAGGAAAGCATGGATATGGATTGCCATCGTCGCACTATCACTACTGCTTGCCGTCAGCAGTACCGGGTTTCGCCCGGTAATCACTCTATGGATAATCGGATTCATTTCACATTTCTGTCGTATTTTACTGTTTGCCGTCATAATTAGAGCAGTATTATCGTGGTTTACGATTAACCATACGAACATAATGCTGGTACTGCTCAACGATATCACCGATCCGATCCTTTATCCACTGAGACGAGTAATCCCGATGGTAGGCATGTTTGATATATCACCAATAGTGGCTGCTTTCATCCTTTACTTAATCCCTCTGGTACTGAACATCCTCATTTAAAAAGATTTGAATTATCGTATTGTGAGAAATTATGGAGACATTTAAGGTACGGGGCATCATTGACGGGAACACTCTCGAGGTGTCTCCTAACTGGAAGCTGGAAGATGGTACAACGGGAGATCTCGTACAGGCCATAGGCTACGATGCTCCTAAGACCGGTAAAAGAGCCATTGCTATAGAACAAAAGCTTTCTATTATGCTTCAGAACAAAACGGTTCATCTGGTGAAGCACAGTGGTGAGCAAAATGGACGTCTGCTCTGCGAAGTATATTTCAATGGAAGCAATTTGGCAGATTATCTCAAAGAATATCGAGAGCATAGCAATACGCCGATGGATGAGCCACAAGAGCAAGACGGGTTTTAACGTAACTGAGTACCTGTATCACGCCAGAATCTTATATAACAACAATATATAGCCTTTTCTTGTGATAGCAATTCAAAGCGAGGCTTTTGTAGTATTTTCCATACTATGTTCGTCTTGCCAGAGAAAATGACGCTGCCCGGCAAGACGAACTATACGTCCTCCAAATTCTCCGTACGTATAACCTGCAAGTTCAGCTGTGGATATAGTACTTGTATCCGGGCTGATATCGCAATTTGGATTTATATCTATGCTATACACTAATCCATTTTTTATTCGCAGGTCGATACGAGCATAATCACGGCAGCCTGTTACACTATAGGCTGCCTTACAGGCATGTTCTACATCACAGAGCTCATCCTCAGTGAGCGCTGCAGGTAATACCGTCTTAATATTCTGGTATTGTCGGGAATCCGGAATAAACTTAGATTCATACAAGCAAAGCCGATCCTGTTGATCCTAAAAGAGGAAAACTCCATCTCGACCGGGGGCAACATATTGAGAATCCCATTTCCCCAGAGAGAGACATGCAATTCGCTCCCGTCGATAAAATCTTCCACCAGCACAAGAATTCGATAATTTATGATATAATTATCAGCATTATCAGCAAAATAAAATGACTGGGAGTTTATCAAACTCTCAGTCTCTTTATTATTATCATGCCCTAGATTTTTTGACTATGAGGTGATCCATGGGACAAAAGAAATTTCTGCTTACCCCGAACGGACTGGCAAAAATTGAGCGAGAACTGGAGCATTTACGCACAGTACGTCGCCCCGAGGTCGCAGATAAAATCAAGCGCGCCAGAGAGATGGGAGGCACAGAGAACAATGCCGAATATGAGGATGCAAAGAACGAGCAATCCTTTATCGAAGGAAGGATACTCGCTTTCGAGAATACAATCAAAAATGCCACAATTATCGAAACGACCACATCCCCGGGCATCGTAGAGCTCGGTGATACTATTCTCATTGAAAATCAGGACGGGAAGATAGAGCAATTCGTCCTGGTCGGCAGCGCTGAATCGAATCCGATCGAGGGAAAGATTTCGAATGAATCGCCCGTTGGCAAGGCACTCCTCGGGAAAAAGATAGGCGATACAGTCAAAGTGAAGATACCGGCCGGATCTCTTGAATTGCGCATCATCCAGGTAAGCTAGCGAATTATAGATGGGACGATTAGAACGCATCGTAGAACAGCGGCTGGAGAAGCTTGATAAGCTCCGTTCTCTCGGCATAAATCCATATCCCCACTGCTACGAGAGGAGCCATACGGCAAAGCAGGCGCTGACGCTTTTCGAACAACAAAAAGCAGATCAGACGCAACCCGAGCTTAACCTCGCCGGCAGGATAATGGCCATTCGGTCTATGGGAAAGCTATCCTTTCTCACCATACAGGATGGATCAGGCAAAATTCAGCTCTTTTTCAATAAAGCTCTCCTAGGAGAGGAAAAATACGCTTTCCTTAAGGAGTTCGATATCGGCGATATCATCGGAGCAAGCGGCACGCTGTTTCGTACCAAAACGGGCGAAATCACGCTGCAGGTGAGCAACTTCAGCATGCTCTCCAAAGCGCTTCATCCGCTGCCGGAAAAATGGCACGGCCTGGTTGATGTTGAAGCGAGATACCGCCAGCGGTATCTCGATCTTATCTCGAATGAAGACATCATGTCCCTGTTTGTACAGCGCAGCCGGATAATCATGGAAGTAAGACAGTTTCTTCATGATCGCAGTTTCATCGAAGTGGAAACACCCGTCCTCCAGGCGGTGGCCGGAGGAGCTATGGCGCGGCCGTTCATTACGCATCATCATGCTCTCGACCGTGGTTTGTACCTGCGCATCGCCCTCGAACTGTATTTAAAACGTCTCATCGTCGGCGGTATGGATCGTGTTTTTGAGATCGGCCGGGTATTCCGCAANNATGATGGAATGCTATCAGGCCTATGCCGATTATCATGATATGATGCGCCTCACAGAAGATATGTTCGCCACCGTCGCACAGCGGGTTATCGGCACAATGACGATACCCTACGGTGATCAAAAAATAAATCTCGCTCCACCGTGGAAACGGATAACTCTCCGTGATGCGATACGTAAAGGCTGCGGCATCGATTTTGACGACTATCCGGACATCGATTCCCTCCGTCAGAAAATGAGAGAAATGAATATGGACGTCGATATGACAAAGGATCGCGGCAGGCTTATCGATGAGCTTGTCTCCACCTATGTCGAGCCGAAATTGATTCAGCCGACTTTTCTCTACGATTATCCCATCGAGATGTCTCCCCTGGCGAAGAGAAAGCGAGACGATGCCCATCTTGTGGAACGATTCGAGGCATTCATCGGCGGTATCGAGGTGGCAAATTCATTCACCGAGCTGAATAATCCGGTGGAACAGGAGGAACGATTCAAAGACCAGGCGCGGGACCTGGGTAAAGCTGCGGATGGAGAAGAGGAAGTTATTGACGACGACTTCGTTCTTGCGTTAGAGTATGGTATGCCGCCGACAGGCGGTCTTGGCGTCGGCATAGACAGATTGGTAATGATGCTCACCGATAAGCAATCGATCAGAGAGGTTATTCTGTTCCCACAGTTGAAAACAAAGGAATAATCAGGACAGGATATAACATAATGTTAGATATCAAACTCATTCGCGATAATCCTGACATGGTACGGCAGGCCTTTAAAAATCGCGGCGAAACGATCTCGATCGATGAGATACTGAAGCTCGATGAAAAACATCGTGAGCTTATCCACGAAATGGAATCACTTCGCGCACGACGGAATGAGGTCAGCAAAGAAATCGGCAAAATGAAAGAGAAGCCGCCGGAACTCATGGCGGACATGCGCAAGATCGGAGATCAGATATCGGCGCTTGAAGCGGAATCGAACAATATCGAATCGGCTCTGAAGGATCTTCTCCTCAGAATACCGAATATCCCTCATGCCGATGTGCCGGTAGGCAAAGACTCCAGCGACAATCCAACCATTCGCACCTGGGGTGGGAAAAAACAGTTTTCGTTCAAGGCGCTGCCTCACTGGGAGCTCGGTGAGCGACTTAATATCATCGATTTTGAACGGGGCGTCAAACTTTCGGGCACGCGATTTTATGTGCTCAAAGGTATGGGCGCTCTCCTCCAGAGAGCATTGATCATGTTTATGCTCGACCTCCATATCAGAGAGCACGGCTACACCGAGATTTATCCGCCATTTATGGTCAAGCGTGAATGTCTCGTGGGATCAAGCAACCTGCCCAAATTCGCCGATAACCTCTACCACGATGCAGAAGAGGATTACTGGTTTGTACCCACGGCTGAGGTGCCGTTGACCAATATGCATCGCGATGAGATACTATCTGCAGAGCAACTGCCCATTTATTATGTCGCTCACACCGCCTGCTTTCGCCGGGAGAAGATGGCGGCAGGGAAAGATACACGAGGCATCAAGCGCGGGCATCAATTTGATAAAGTTGAATTGTATAAATTCACCACTGCAGAGACATCGATGCAGGAATTGGAATCACTGTTGGCAGCAGCCGAAGATGTCTGCCGCAAGCTTGAATTGCCGTACCGCGTCATACAACTCTGCACCGGCGATATCGGCTTCGCCTCAGTGAAATCCTATGATATTGAAATGTGGGCGCCGGGATGCGAAGAGTGGCTTGAAGTAAGCTCATGCAGCAACTGCTGGGATTTTCAGGCGCGCCGGGCAAACATCAGATACCGTCCTGATAGTAAATCGAAACCGCAATATGTCCATACACTCAACGGCTCCGGATTAGCGCTGCCCCGTGTTGTCATCGCACTCATGGAAAACTATCAGCGGGAAGACGGAAGCATTGCAGTACCCGACGTTCTCAAACCGTATATGCGCGCCGATATGATCACCAAGCCTTAAACGCTTTCTGCAACACGTTTATTTTCTGTCTGCATCACTGTGATGGACACCATTGCTTTCATTATGCAGTCTGTTTGTGTATCATATAATACAAACGTATAATCACACTCATATATGCTAGAATAGTACCGGTGTATTAAAAATATGATCAACTGTACAAGCTGCGGAACACAAAATGAAGCGTCTCACCGATTCTGCACAACCTGCGGCTCACGGCTGGGCAGCCTCTGTCGATCATGCGGTAATCTCGTACCGCCGGATTCGCGATTCTGCCCACATTGTGCCGCGCTTGTTGGGCCAGGACGATTCGGCAAAATGCAACATAAAGTGGAAGGAATACAAGCTGAGATTCTCTGCGCCAGCTGCGGCGCAAAAGGAACCGTCGGACAACGGTTCTGCACTGTTTGCGGAAAACAGATCGGCACACCATGTCATATGTGTGGATCCGCAGTTGATCCAGTAACCGATCGTTGCCTACGATGTGGACATATCAATGTTCAGAATACGGGAATATAACAAACAAATCGTTCCTTCAACCCCAATAGTTGGGATATTGCTTCTATCATTATCAGAAACTGTGATGGCTTTTGATGCAATCACAGTTGGAAAAGGAGTAGGATGCAACCAAGAGCGGTGATCTGCCCAAAATGCCGAACACCGAATGCGCCTGGCGACACTCTCTGCAGGAGATGCGGCACGAGGATATGCCCAAAATGCTTCAAGGCTGTTCCGCCCCGGTTGAATGTGTGTCCGGAATGCGGATGGAGGGACAGCTCCTGGTCATCAATAGAAATTCAAGTTCCGTCAAAAGGGAACACCGGTGTAGCGTATACAAAAAAGCTAACCTTCAAATGCCCACAGTGCGGCTCAAATGTTGCCGATGAAGACATAAAATGCCCTAGATGCGGCCATATCGGGCTGAAACAGCTTCGCGACCATACGCAGATCGCCCATAGACCGAATAACGGCCACAGAGGCAAGAGGTGAAACTATTCCGGTAGGAAAATATAACGAAACCTATGGACTCGGCGGCAGCGGCGCTAAATTCGTCCTCTGCCCTAAATGCCACAGACAGTTGCCGCCCAAATCGACGCGGTGTGTACACTGCAATGCGCGAATATGCCCGCAGTGTAATTCATTCCTTGACGCGCGCGCACGCATTTGCAATATCTGTGGATGGGAAGACTATCATTTCAAAAGGTCTACAATCCCTCTTGTCGCCGAAGCGCGTGGTCAAGAAGATGAGCATGCGCCTCGTATAACATACGAATGTCCGCAATGCCATTTCGTCGTCGACCAGGGGTCGGCACAGTGCGCCAACTGCGGCTATACCGGCCGCTTTCAACCAAGGGATTTTTTTGATCCTTACAAACAATCAACACCAGCGCCTTCAGCCGGTACTCGTGGTGGGGGAACCGGCTATCAGCCGCAGCAACCGACACGTGATGAACAGCAATACAAAAGATGTCCGCGTTGCGGGAAAAATATCTCAACCGATTCCAGCATCTGCCCATTTTGCGGGGCAAATGCCGGGTTCGGAAGACGTCCGCAAGAAGCTATACACATGACAGCCGAATCATTTGTGCGCAGGCAGGATATGCCACCGCAGGGTATGCCAATGCAAATGCCGCAACAGATGGGCTACAACCAGTACGGCCAGCCAATGCAGAATATGATGGGTCCGCCGGTGGACCCATCACTCGAACCAAGCCCGATGCTTGCCGATCTGAGAAAGATGGGCAAGGGCAGAAGCAAATCAGAAAAAAAGGAACGCTCTATCAAGGAGCGCCCCTACAGCGAAGGTCCAAAGAGATTCCCCGTTGGATTGGGCATTGCGCTCATGCTTGTCGCCACCGGGCTGGTCGCCCTGGCAATCGTCGCAGTCTCCACTTTAACCGGCGGAGGCAACGGCAAGACAACAACATCGAGCATTGATACAACGCCGCCGGCGATATCCAATATAACGATTCAAGGGATCAGCAGCAACAGTATGATCGTTACCTGGGACACCGATGAAGCGTCAACAAGCCAGGTCATGATATGTGATCCTGCCGGAACATGCACATCGACTCTCGCAAATAAAAGCCTGGTCAAAAACCATACCGTTACCGTCAGAGCCCTGAAACCGGGAACGAAATATAAAATCACTGTGAATTCAAAGGACAAGGCGGGAAACGAGGTTATCTCTACAGAGCCCAAGGAGGCAACAACGCTGACGCAAAGCAGTGCCGCTGGCGGCACACTCGTTATCTCGGATGTCAGCACATTCGGCATCACTGAAAAAGAGGGAACCATACGCTGGACTACCGATAAACCGGCGACAACGCAGGTGGCGTATGGAGAGACAACATCCTATGGATTAACAACGCCGCTCGTCTCTGCCCTGTCCACCGATCATCAGGTCACGCTGAGCAATCTTGAGCCAGGCATAACTTACCATTTCCAGATTAAATCGAAGGATGCAAACGGAGGAGAGACCACTTACCAGGATAAAGAATTGACGACGATGGATAACACTCCACCGGTGATCTCAAACGTCAGCATCACATCCCCATCGTCAAACAGCTTCGTCGTGAGCTGGAATACCGATGAACGAACCACCGGCAAGGTGGAATACGGAACAGGCGTCTCATACTCGTTGTCCGCTTATGACCCGACGACGACTCCATCGAAAACCCATTCAATTACCATCAGCAACGTCCAGGCAGGCACCACATATTCCTTCAGAATCATCGCCACGGATACAAGCGGGCATGTGACCGAGAAAGAAGAGGGGCCAAAGACAACCGCCAGCACGCCTGCAACTGTAGCAGTGGGCAGCCCGGCTCCCGATTTCACTTTGACCGATATGGATCTCCGGAGCATTACCCTCAGCAGCTTCCGCGGCAAGAAGGTCTTTCTAAACTTTTGGGCAACATGGTGCGGTCCCTGCATGGGGGAAATGCCACATATACAATCCCTCTGGCAGGCACACCAGAGCGCAAACGATCTCGTCATTCTGGCAGTGAACGATGAGGAAGCGAAAGCGACTATACAATCAAAGATGAATGAATATAATCTCACATTCAGCCATGTTCTGCTTGATCCACAGGCATCTGTTTGTGCCAAATACTCCGCAACCAATATACCAAAATCTCTCTACATAGATGCCAATGGAATCATCAAGGCAATACAGGTCGGAGCTTTCAACAGTACTACAGAAATTGAAACCTTCTTGAACACACCGTAGGATACGCTATTCTTCTTCATGATTTCTTCACGAATTTTTAATAGTAATCACAGATAATTTACAATCATGGATACTAGTAATAGGCCTCCCAAACAATCAGCAAACAACGGCAAAAAATTTGAACTCAGTGACCACCAGCAACAGATCGCTGCACTGGAAAAACAGCTCTTAGAGCTACGGAACAAATTCGATGCCGGCAAGCTCACCAGTGAGCTATTCTTAAAAAAGAAAAAGACAACCGAAAATAAGTTGGCCGGATTAAGAAAGAAGGCCGCAGCAGGGCTGAAAAAAAGCGAAGATGTTTCTCAAGATAAAGGCTCAGTGACAAAGCGGAAAACGGAACCAATACAAAAGGGTAAGACTATGCATAGTTTCAATAAACGGTATCTCATCATTACAGCGGCGATAGCAGTGATCGGGTTTGCCGGCTGGGGCATAGTCGCATTGATCGACAGTTTAGCCACCGGTTTCGATATCGGCATGCGCGCCCCCGGTTTCAGCTTCCGAAACGAGACTACAACTGCTTCATTGAACGATTTCAAAGGGAAACAGGTCGTGCTGACATTCTGGGACAAGCAGGAGAGCTGCAAAGAGGAGGCATCCATCCTCAAAGAGACCACAGGTACGGTATCTTCCGATAAGACCGCGGTCATTATCGTCAACGGAGGAGCGGATGCTGCGATCACAGGCGATTGCATCAAAAACCAGAGTATTACGCTGCCTGTATTGCCCGACCCCAGGAGAGACATAACCAGGCTCTACGGGGTGAATAACATCACAAAAACGTTTTTTATCAACGAAGCGGGGATAATTTCCCATGTGCGATTCGGATCCCTTGCAGGGAAAGGAGACATTGAAACTGCCTTTAAGGCAGTTGGCGGCAGCGACACCGTGAAAAAGAGTTCTGTGATATCGAATGTCAATGTATCATCATTAACGCAAACAAACGCTATCGTCACATGGACAAGCAACATGACAGGCAGCGGCAGCGTGACGATAACCGACGGCAAGCAAATGAGACTGCTTAACGAAACGGCGGTGACGACAAACCATATGATTGCTTTCGGCAGCCTGGCCGCGGGAACGGTTTACACCGTAAAAATAACGGTTAAAGATACCACAGGAAAAGAATATTCAACGGAAGGATACTCTTTTCGAACGCTCCGAGATACCACACCCCCCGTTATCCAGGAGGCGAAAGCTTCCCAGGTAGCGGCAAACAGCATTACCGTCACCTGGTCGACCGATGAAGCTGCCACCGGACAAGTGGAGTACGGGGAGACATCCGCCTACGGCCAAACGACAACCATTGATACCATGCTCACAACATCGCACAGCATCACTGTCAGCGGATTAAAATCGGAGACGCTCTATCATGTGCGCGTGAAATCGAAAGATGTTCAGGGGAACGAAGCAAAGACAGATTTGCCTGCTGTTACCACTAAATCCATTTATACCACCGGCGCTGAAATCGGGAAAAAAGCGCCTGACTTCTCCCTGCTCGGTATCGACGGCAAAACAGTACAATTAAGCGCACTTAAAGGCAAGATCGTCATCCTTCAGTTCTTCAATACCGAATGCAGATCATGCGTCACTGAAATGCCGCTGATACGAAAGATATATAATGAATGGCAGCCGAAAGGCCTGCAGCTTTTTGCCATCACCAAAGAAACGCACATCGCTAATTTGCAAATGTTTGCCAATGTCCATCAACTGACGTTCCCGATTCTCATGGATCCCGATGAAAAAGTAGTCGAGGCATATCGGGTGCCTTTCACTCCATACTTCGTCTTCATTGACAGTGATGGCGTCATCAGACATATCAATGAGGGGCGTCTTGCTAACGAAGATGATGTAATTCAAACGTTGAACTCATTATTTTACCACACAGAGAATGTGCCCAAATAACAGTTTGACGCGCGTCTCAACGAGATATAGTCCGTCCTGAGCCATTCATCAAATAATCGAAACCCATTTATCATAAACCATACTGCCTCTTTTCCCCAAAGCGGTAAATGCCATGCCCTTTTTACCAATTCTTTACCAATCTTTACTGATTATTTATGCACTATTTACATGTTTTTTACTCTATTACACTAAACTATACTGCTCCCCATAATTCCAGTCCTGATAAATTATTTTTTCTAGTACAATTATTTCTGTGGCATTTTATTGTTAGCAGTTCACAGTAAAATAACGAGATTCATTGTCAATTAACCGGCAAATCTATAACCGTAGCCATGTACCGTCAGCACCAGTTCAGGCTTTTTCGGATCGACTTCTATTTTCTTTCTTAATCCTGCCTTCCCGTAAATTTATAACAAGAATCCGTTATAGACGTTGAAAACGAATCTAAAATGATCAAGGTGGCACTTGAAATTCCTCCTAAACTTTGGTATAATTATACCAATGTTTAGGAGGAATTGAATGTCACGAGTATTTGTCAAGAATACGCTTAATTCTCCGTAAATATCCGA
>DNCV01000046.1 GCA_003484395.1 Dehalococcoidia bacterium | reverse complement strand
TCCGAATTTTGGGGACCACCTCAGACCTCAGAGGAATATTTATTCGCAAATTCAAAATTAAAACGACTGAGTATCTTCTCTCATATCAAATGATTGGAGAAAATTTGGAATTAATTATGATTGGCACTCATGAAAACTATTATAGGGACCTGAAAAAATATTTACAGAAATAATAAGCATTCTTAAGTTGATACTTCTTCTTGCATTAATATATCGCACTGTCAATGTTTTGTGCTACCCTGATCTTAAACAGCACGTTAATTTTTATCATAAAGCAATACAGAATCCGTCCACCGCTGCAACCGTATTTTCAAATATCTGCCTTGCCTCCGCTTCAGCGTCCTTTCGATCTTCAAGAGTCCTGTAGGCAGCCGCATCAAAATGGAAGAGGAGCAGTTGCTTAACCCCCGCTTTCTTTGCGATCGTTGCAGCCTCCACCGGATCGGTATGCGGCCAGTTGGCATAATGCTGTCCTTTCTTTGCTGCGCATTCATGGATCAGTATATCGGCATGTTGAGCCAGCTCGAGGCTGCGTTCACAGGGTCCGGTATCCGTGCAATAGGCAAGTATCTTATTATCGATACTGATCCTGAAGCCCATGCAGGGATCGGAATGAACCAGGAAGCCGCAGGTGACGGGGAACGGAAGGTGATGCTCACCCTCGGTTAATTCTCTTTTATTCTCAAGATCTTCAATCGTTTTGCCCTGGGTCATTATTTCAGGATGTTCAAGCAACTTGCCGACCCAAAAATCATTACCTTTCCAATAAATCATCTGTAATTTTGTTCCCATATTGCAAACCTCCCGGTAAGTGTCTGCTTCAACTATAATAGCACATGGCTGTAGAATGTTGTAGCTTGAATAACTACAGGCTTGAAAAAGCATCAGCGCTGATATAGACTTATCGTATATAAATACGTAACTTGTCTTCTGTACTAAGGAGAATTGAACTTTGGGAAGAGAATTCACCGTGATCATTGAACAGGATGAGGATGGCTACTTCATAGGAACCGTCTCCGAGCTCAAGGGCTGCCATACTCAGGCAAAGTCCATTGACCAATTAATGGAACGCATTAAAGAGGCTACGCTGGCATACCTCGAATCAGAACAGGACACCTGGGGAACCGATCTGAAATTCATCGGTGTCCAGAAAATAGCCGTATGACCAGGTTGCCTTCACCAACCGGTGAAGAGATCATCAAAGCCCTGAGTAAAATCGGCTTTCAGCCGGTCAGCCAGAGAGGAAGTCACGTTAAACTCAGGCATGTTGACGGAAGAACTACCATTGTGCCTATACATAAAGGTGAGTCCATTGGTAAAGGGCTCACGGCAAAAATACTCCGTGACGTCGATATAAGCAAGGAAGAGTTTTTGCTATTGCTATCACAATAACTCAAAGACCAGATAGTAATCCGCGCAGTCAACGAGAACGCAGGCGGCATTGCCAGTCAGCGGGCTGAACCAGCCGTTTGTGCCCAGAAAGGTGATGTTCATCGGGTTAATTTCCCTTGGGCAGTGTTTTTTTCAAGGCCCGTTGCACCTGACGCCTCAGCTCAATTTTGTACATTACTCAGTCCGTTCAGGCTCACTCTGCCGCAACGCAAGATAAGCCTCAAGAGACATCGTACCCTCAGTATCTGCCAGAGACGCCATTCCTTCAGAGGAGTCAATCTCATCCTCCAAAGCCATCAGCACATATGCATCCTTCATATTTTCCTCAAGCTCTTCAATCGTTTTGCCCTGGGTCATTATTTCAGGATGTTCAAGCAACTTGCCGACCCAAAAATCATTACCTTTCCAATAAATCATCTGTAATTTTGTTCCCATATTGCAAACCTCCCGGTAAGTGTCTGCTTCAACTATAATAGCACATGGCTGTAGAATGTTGTAGCTTGCATAAGAGTGATGCAAAACCAAAGGCTTGACATCAAATAAATCTATGGCTAGTATAACAGCATACAAAGATAAAATCACTGAAATGATGCGGTGATTACGGGGACGATATGAATACAAAAGTCGGATTTAGAATAGAAGTAATCGTTGAAAAAGATGGACAAGAGTATCATGCATATTGTCCCGCTTTCAAGGGACTGCATGCATCGGGAGATACAAAGGAAGAGGCCATAGATAATGCTTTCGAATTAGCCGAGTTGTACCTCACTTCTATTATAAAGCATAAAGAACCAATTCCCATCGGCGTTCAAATAGAAAAGATTGATCAAAAGGAACTTAAATTCTGTCGCAAACCAAATGTTGATTGCGTTATTTGTTAGCCGAGACCCTGTGGACAGAAGACGATTTTAGAAGATTGAAACTAATAAAATGATTAAAGATAAATTGGAACTGCAATACGATAAGAAAGCCGATGCAGTCCATTCGACTTTAACCAAGCAGTCTTTCCACCTCTTGGTGTGATATTCTTGAATCTCGGGATTTCAAGTGGCGATTTAGTTTTTCTTTGAATTCCTGTCGCACATCAAGTCCCGAGTCAGGATCACCCAGCAGCTCCATCACTTTCTGTTCTATCAGATGCTCAAGGTCGTCCATTATTATATCTTTAGTCTTTGAGCAGTGTCTTGAACTCTTTCACGGTCAACCCTGATTGGCGAATAAGGCTTCGCAATGTACCTCTGCGGACTTCCCGGTGATCGGGAACTACGAGAATTACCCGATTGCCGAACTTGGTTAAGATAATATGGCTTGCTTCTTGTCGTGAAATTTGCCAGCCGATTTTAGTAAAAGCGCGAATGGTTTCTTTGCCTGAAATAACAGGCAATCGGGGCATTACACAGTTACCCCTGCAGGTAGTTCGATTTCGCGAGTTTCAATTATAAGCGGTAAACCATCTTCGGCTCTTGCTGCTAGTATCTGTCTGATTTCTTCGGTTACGATTTCAGGAGTTTCTCCAGATATTGGCGATTTTTCTTCGTGAAGCACTTCTAACACCAGGAGGATAGCCTCCCTGATGTTTGCTAATGCTTCTCTTAAATTGTCCCCTTGACTATGGCAACCAGGCAGAGCCGGACAGTGAACTGAGTAACCACCATCTTCCTCAGGTTCAAGGATTACAGTTAATTTAGCCGGGGTATTCATCTCTGCATATCCGCCATTCTCATTGATACATGTTTATTATATCTATTATGATTCCATGTTGGCAATTCAAATAAGAATCCCGGCAAGTTATCTTCATTAAGCAATATAGCCTTTTTCTATCAGGTAGCGTTTGAGAGCATCCTGCCACGCAGGCATGGCAGCCATGTTGAGCAGCCTGAGCTGATAGTTGTCCAGCGCCGAATATGCAGGCCTTTTCGCTTTCTGTGGATACTGGTCAGAGGTTATAGGCGCTACGGGGGTCTTAATCCCCGCCTGTTTCAATATCTCAACGGTGAACTCGTACCAGGAGCATGCTCCCGAGTTGGTGATGTGCACAATGCCGTAATACTGCGTATCGATCAACTGCGCTATCCTGGCCGCCAGATCCGGCGTATAGGTCGGCGAGAATATCTGATCGTTAACGACGCGCAGCTCCGTCCTCTCCTTCGCCATGCGAAGCATGGTCTCAACGAAGTTGCCACCCTTGCCCATTGCGCCGGCTGCGCCGAAAAGAGCCGATGACCTGATAATGAAATGTCTGCGGCACAGATGGCGCGCGTAATCTTCCCCTGCCAGCTTGGATGCGCCGTAAGCGCTGCAGGGCACTGGAACATCGAATTCGGTGTAAGGGGTAGTGCGCAGCTTCTCCTCGCCGCCGAAGACGTAGTCGGTACTGATCTGGACAAGCGCAGCGCCGATCTGCTCCGCAGCCACAGCCATGTTGCGGGCGCCGAGTGCATTGACCTGATAGGCAAGATCCCGATTATCCCCGCAGGCATCGACGAGAACGTAGGCAGCGGTATTGATGATGACATCAGGCTTGTGAGCAAGGCATTGCTTTTTTACGAAGCTGAAATCGGTGATATCGCCATCGGCGATAGTCAACGGTATCACTTTGTGATTTTTCAGGGTCTTGCACAGATCAGCGCCAAGCTGGCCATCCGCGCCGGTGATGAGTATTTTCATAATGACCTACCGGTACATCTTCTTGTAGTATTCGGCGTACTCGCCGCTTTTGATGCGGCGCCACCACGCTTCGTTCTTCAGATACCAATCGACCGTGGCCTGCAGGGCTTTGGCAATGGAATACTCCGGCTTCCAGCCGAGCTCGTTCGTTATCTTAGTGCAATCGATTGCGTAGCGGCGGTCGTGCGCCGGACGGTCTTTGACAAAGGTGATGAGGCTTTCGGGCTTTTTCATCGCGCTCAACAGCAGTTTGATAAGCTCCAGATTGGGCTTCTCCTGCCCGCCGGCGATATTGTAGATCTGCCCGATCCTGCCTTTCAGAATGACCGTATCGATGGCGCGGCAGTGGTCCTCCACATATATCCAGTCGCGACGGTTCTGCCCATCGCCATAAACCGGGATTGTCTTGTTCTCCAGCGCATTGGTGATGACCAGCGGGATGAGCTTCTCGGGGAAC
>DNCV01000029.1 GCA_003484395.1 Dehalococcoidia bacterium | reverse complement strand
TCAAACTCGGTATGTGGGCGACAATCGATCTTGATAACGTCGGATGGGATTTGATCAAATCCCAATCTTCCTTGGTAAGTTTGCCGGATTTTCGAAGCACGTCATCAAGGATGCCGATTTTGCCGATATCATGCAGCAAAGCAGCGGCGCTGACAATCGCCACTTTTTCAGACGGTAGGCCGAGCGCTTCAGCAAGCGCAACAGCATAGTTGCTCACTTTTTTTGAGTGACCGTATGTATATTGATCGCGGGCTTCAAGTGTGGCTGCCAGCGCATAGATTGTATTCAACGTCTCTTTTTCAACATTCCCGATTATAGTTGTTTCTGTCGGAAAGGTGGGCATCATCTTTGACACGATGCAGGTACGGTTAGCCCCTGTTCTCTTGGCGTAATACAATGCGCTATCGCAGGCTGTGACCATTTCATCTCTGGTTATGCCATCTTCAGGCCACGTGGCAAGTCCTATGCTTGCCGTAATATTTATCTTCTTTCTTGCCATTGTCGAATATATTTTTCCTCTTATTCGCTCGGCTACAGCGAAAGCATCATCGGCTGTTGTGTGAGGCATGATGACAGCAAATTCATCGCCGCCATATCGAAATGCTATATCGACTGTTCTCATGATGTCTTTTATGAGTTGCCCGAGCATTGCCAGCAGTTTATCTCCCTCCAGATGTCCGAGACGGTCATTGTAGTTTTTGAAATTATCGAGATCAAGAAACAAAACTGACAATGTATTCCCGTAGCGGGTGTGCCTATCGATTTCTTGTTTAATTGTTTCATCGAAGTGACGGCGATTGAATAAATGAGTTAGCTCATCTATCCTTGAGCGCTGCTCTGCTCTCGAATAGAGGCGACTGTTTTCCACCGATGTTGCGATTTGGGAGGCAAGCCGTTCCAGCAAACTCACCTGCTTTGGTGTATAGGCATCGGCTTCGTTGCTGGCAACGATAAGGCATCCTATCGGCTCATTCTTAACCAGCAACGGCAGATAGACGATTGATCGTAAACCTTTTTCTAGATACTGCTTCCCGGTGATGAACATGCTGTCATGGCTTAAATCGGGCTCAACAAGCGTTTTCTTATGCTTGATCAGCCATTCTATAGCGGTATTCTTGAGAGGTATACGCTGATTAAGTTCCCAAATCTGGTTGTTTTTGGAGGGAACAGCAGTAATACAAATTTCTTGTTCTTCTCTCAGAGCTATGACTGCAAAATCTACACTCACCATTTCTCTAAGCCCTGTTACAAAGGCATCATAAACATCCTGAATGTTAAGACTTGAAGTCATGACGCTGGCCAGCCGGTTGATCAGTGACAGCTCTTTTTGCTGTTCCCTCAATTGCTCCTGCAGGAACTGTTTTTCCAGGCTCATTGCTACCTGATTGATTGTGCTCTCCGTGATGTTGATATCATCCATGCTGTACTTTCCCGAATTCTTCCTGCCGAGAGCGAGTATGCCGATGAGGTTGTCACGGCTTATGATCGGGAAAAACAATTCAATGCCCAGTGATCTTGATGCTTCGGCTTCGTTTTTCCGGAGCCCCAGGAATTCAGGACGTATATCGAGGTCTTCCCGGGAAAGGTATTTATTCTCCTTGTTGAGCCAGGTAACGATCGGGCTGTCCTGTTTGATCCTCAACGCCTGGCTGCCCTCGCCTTTCGGTTCGGCGAATCGAATAACGAAGTCGTTACTGGCGGATTCAGATAATAACAGGAAAGTTCGTTGCGCCTGCAATACTTTCGTGAGCAATCCCAGCAGCTCTTTTCCCAGATCGGATAATGTAAAAATGCCGTGAATTCTGCGTTTGATGAAATCCTGGAGCGCCTGCCGCTCAGGATACGTTTCTCTGATCGAGAACTTCGCTGATAATTTCATGAACGTCTGCCGCAGCATAAAGACGATACCTGCCACGGTTATAGCTGCAAGTGCGGTGAGAGCCAGGGTTGTCGAGTCCAGATTATAATTTGCAACCAGATGGAGCAGGAAGAATATGAAGAGATAAAAGCCGACAAAGAGCGCAGCCGAGATAATCCATACCAGCCCCTGCTGCAGTACGAATTTTAAATCGAGCAGCCGGTGTTTCAGGATGGTATAGGTCAGAATGCTTGCGTTCAGGACATTCCCGATGTGCGCAAGGGGAAATTCCCTGCCAAATTGGCTGAAGCTGCTCAGAGTGAACGATACGATGATAGCTGCACCGATGATAATATACAATATTTGAGACCGCTTGATCGGGTCGGTGAGCTGCCGGTATCTTCGTGACAGCAACACCAGATCTCTGCAGAGGAAATAGACAAGGCTTGCAGAGGGCGGGATAAGCCAGAAACCATAGCTCGGCGTTACGCCGTTTACTGTTGAGACGCTTTCCGGCAGGAATGCAATGATTATTGCCCATGACAGAATCATTGCGATATAGGCGAACGGTATTTTTTTGGTAGTCTCCACCGGCGAATAGATATATTTCATGAAATAGTGGAGCTGGGTTCCGGCCCAGAACAGGATACAAAGGATAATCTTACCCAGGAGTACCTTATCCTCCATGAACAAATTGCTGCGGAAGAAGATATCACCGAAGCTCCAGAGTGCAGCGCCGATGAGATACAGGAACAATAACTTATGCTTTTGCTGCCATGGTCTGTTAACATAGAGAAGCGCCAATAACGGCAAATATGCTGTTGCCGCGACTAACGGTATTATCGTATGGCTGTTCATCGGTGTTGCTTGTATATCCAAAAATTATGTATGTCTATTATTCTGCTGTCGACATTATGTCTGCTGCATTGCAAGGTGTCAATAGCTCTTACGTATGAGTGTCAAGACTCGTTAGAAATGTCC
>DNCV01000013.1:9163-11016 GCA_003484395.1 Dehalococcoidia bacterium | reverse complement strand
AACCTTCAAACGAGCAAGCGCCCTTCTTAACGAAGCCTCAGCGCGGGCATGATCTTCAGGCGTTCCCGGCCCGATTGATTTCAACTGCTCTTCTGCCCTCTTCATTGCGGCTTCCGCTCGTTGGGTATCGATTGCATCGGAACGCTCGCAAGCGTCAGCAAGAATAATGACTTTCTCAGGGTGAACTTCAAGAAAACCGCCGCTTATAGCGAAGTCAGATTCAATTTCCCCTTTTCTGATGATGAGCTCTCCAGGCTGAAGCATAGTCATCAGCGGGGCATGGTGAGGAAGGATGCCCAGATATCCATCGATACCGGGCACTACAATGCTGTCGACTTGCTCCGATAGTATCTGTTGTTCAGCAGTAACGATTTCNNAGTTTTATTGTAGCCATCTATCAACCACCAAGCTGCTTTGCTTTTTCAACGGCTTCTTCAATGGTTCCGACCATAAGGAATGCAGACTCAGGGAGCAGGTCATGTTTGCCTTCCAGTATCTCTTTAAAACCGCGGATAGTTTCTTTGATCGGCACGTATTTACCTTTAATGCCGGTGAACGGCTCTGCAACGAACATCGGCTGCGAGAGGAATCGCTGGATGCGTCGTGCCCGCCCGACAATGATCTTGTCTTCTTCGCTTAGATCCTCCATGCCGAGGATGGCGATAACATCCTGCAGATCCTTGTACCGCTGAAGCACCTTTTGTAGGCCGCGCGCTACATTGTAATGATCCTCCCCGATGAGCAGAGGGTCGAGAATTCTCGACGTCGATGTCAGCGGATCGACGGCTGGGTAAATGCCGAGCGCTGCGATATTGCGGTCCAACGAGATGACGCCGTCGAGATGACCGAAGGTGGTAACAATGCCGGGATCCGTGTAGTCATCGGCGGGAACGTAAATAGCCTGGAATGATGTAATCGATCCTTTTTTCGTCGATGTAATTCTTTCTTCAAGCTCGCCGACATCGGTGGCCAACGTCGGCTGATAGCCGACCGCAGACGGCATGCGTCCCAGCAGCGCTGAGACCTCCATATTTGCCAGAATATGACGATAGATATTATCAACGAAGAGGAGGACGTCCTTTCCTTCCTTATCGCGGAAATATTCGGCCATGGTAACGCCGGTCAATCCGATACGTGCGCGAACACCGGGCGGCTCATTCATCTGTCCGAAGACCATGATGGTCTTATCGATGACGCCTGACTCCTTCATTTCCAGCCAGAGATCGTTTCCTTCGCGTGAGCGCTCTCCGACTCCGGCGAAGACGGAATAGCCGCCGTGTTCGGTGGCGATATTGTGAATAAGCTCTGTAATGATAACCGTTTTACCGACACCGGCGCCGCCGTACGCGCCAATTTTGCCGCCGCGGGTGAATGGGGTAATCAGATCGATAACCTTGATGCCGGTTTCAAGCATCTGGGCTGTTGATTCCTGTTCTTCCAGAGTCGGTGCGAGACGGTGAATCGGCAGCCGCTCAGTGGTATTAACCGCCCCAAGGTTGTCGAGCGGCTCTCCAAATACGTTAAACAACCTTCCAAGAGCTGCAGTACCTACCGGTACGGAAACGGGAGCACCCGTATCCACTGCTTCATCACCTCTTCGCAGACCGTCAGTGGGTGAAAGAGAGAGGCAGCGTATCCAGTTATTGCCGATATGCTGCTGGGCTTCCAGCACCAGTTTATTCCCGTCTTGATTGATTTCAATCGCATTATTGATGTCCGGCAGGGCATCCTGAGGAAATTCAATATCGACAACGGTGCCGATTACTTGAACGACTTTCCCTTTAGCCAAAGTTAACCTCCTCTTATTGTAAGACTGCAAGGCCGCCGTTGATATCGAGAAGCTCATTGGTGAT
>DNCV01000013.1:0-9111 GCA_003484395.1 Dehalococcoidia bacterium | reverse complement strand
CTGGCAATCGATTCCAGAATTGCATGGTATATTTTGGTATCGATATAGCGTGGTATCAGCTCTCCCAGAACGTAATCGGGGTCCGGTTCAAAAATGTAATCCGATATCTTTGCGTGGCTGTCCGATGGTGGCGCTTTCATGGGAAGAAGCTGCTCCATGGCTGGCTGCTGTGTCATAGTTGAAACAAATTTAGAGTAGGCGATGTAGACGACATCTACTTTGCCTTCAGCATAATCATTCGTGACGATTTTTGAAATGGGCAAGATATCGAAAAGTTTCGGTCGCTCTCCCAGTTTGGTAAATTCGGCTTTGACCTCCCTGCGCGATCGTATCATAAAATCGCGGCCTTTTTTACCGACTGTTATTAGTGATACCGGAACCTGCTGCGACAGTAGGAATGTGCCGGTCAGCCGGTTAACATTAGCATTCAGACCGCCGCACATGCCTTTATCTGAGGTGATATGAATGATAGCGCTCTTTTTCACATCACGTTGCTGCATAAGCGAGTGTAGCACATGTCCCTGTCCCTGGATGGCAGCGAGATCGGCGATAAGCTGGCTGATCTTGTCACTGTACGGACGGCTGTGTATTGCTTGTTCCTGCGCCCGCTTCATTTTAGCGGTTGCAATCATCTCCATCGCTCTCGTGATCTTAGCGGTGCTCTGAACACTTTTGATCCTTCTTCGTAGAAGACGCGTACTTATCATTCGTTTTCCCTAAAATACGGCATTTTGTTTAAATTGCTTAATTGCTTCTTTTAAAGCTTCTTCCGTCTTTTCTTTGATATCGGTATCGGATTCAATGCTTTTCAATATCTCAGGATGGCTTGTCTCCATATATCTGTGGAAGCTCTGTTCAGCCTGCATTATCTTATCCACTGGGATATCATCGAGATAACCGTTTGTCACTGCGTATAATATGGTAACTTCCTGCGCAAGAGACATCGGAGCATACTGTGGCTGTTTTAATATTTCCTGAATGCGTTGCCCACGGGCAAGCTGTAGTTGCGTAGCTTTATCCAGATCGGATGTTCCGAATTGGGCGAACGCAGCCAGCTCGCTGTACTGCGCCATATCGATTCTCAGCTTTCCCGCAACCTGCCGCATCGCCTTTGTCTGTGCCTTGCCGCCGACGCGGGATACTGATAAGCCGACGTTCATAGCCGGCCTGATGCCGCTGTTAAACAGGTCAGATTCAAGATATATCTGTCCATCCGTGATGGAGATAACGTTTGTCGGGATATATGCGGAGAGGTCACCCGCCTGTACTTCGATTATAGGTAAAGCCGTCAGCGAACCGCCGCCGTATTCGGGCGCCAGACGGGCAGCCCTTTCCAGCAGACGGGAATGCAGATAAAAGACATCGCCGGGATATGCTTCACGGCCAGGGGGTCGCCTCAGGATCAATGACATCTGGCGATATGCCCAGGCGTGCTTGGTGAGATCATCATAGATAACAAGAGCGTCTTTTCCATCCTCCATGAACTCCTCACCGATAGCGCAGCCTGCATAGGGTGCCAGATACTGCACCGCTGCCGGATCCGAAGCGTTGGCGGCAACGACGACTGTATGTTCCATTGCCCCATATTTTGTGAGCGTTTCAACGATCTGTGCAACTTTGGCGGATTTCTGCCCGATGGCTACATAGATGCAGATCAGGTCTTTGCCTTTCTGGCTGATGATGGTATCGATGCCGATTGCAGACTTGCCTATTGACCGGTCGCCGATGATAAGTTCGCGCTGTCCGCGCCCAATAGGCACTATGGCATCGACTACTTTAATACCGGTGTGAACCGGCTTGGTAACGGGCTGTCTGATAACAACGTTGGGTGCAACTCTTTCTACCGGACGTGCCTTTGTTGTTTTGATCGGCCCTTTGCCATCGATGGGAACACCGAGCGGTGTAATAACGCGGCCGATAAGCTCCGAGCCCACGGGCACTTCGGCTACTTTGCCTGTACAACGGACTTCATCGCCTTCTTTAATATGGCTGTATTCGCCGAGAATAACGGCGCCGACAGTGTCTTCCTCAAGGTTGAGCGCAAGTCCCATTATATCGTGAGGAAACTCAAGCAATTCGTTGTATTTAGCTCCTCTGAGGCCGTAAATACGCGCTACACCATCGGCAACTTCGACGACGGTGCCTACATCCACCATGGTGGTTGATATACCGAAGTGCTCTATCTGTTCTTTAATAACCGAGACGATGTCTCGTCCTTGGTTGCTCATGAGATATCCCCCTTGTCCATTAGCGTTGAGCTATGATAAGTTCACGTTTCAATGAATCAAGCCTGTTGCGTATGCTGCCGTCAATGAGACTGTCGCCTATTCTAATCACGGTGCCTCCGATAAGTGCTGGATCAACACGTGCATGGATAGTAACTTTCCCTCCAATAAAGGATTCGAGTTTATTGCTTATTGATTTCATTTCAGCATCATCGATCGGTGTTGCCGTGGTTACCTCGGCATGTCTGATCCCATTATATTCGTCCAGCAGCATCTCATACTCTTTGGATATTTGATCGATATATTTGAGTTTATCTTTGGATATGAGAACGTAGACCAGATTTAGGATGGAAGGGCTTACTTTGCCGAGTTTCTGTTCTGCAAGCTTAGCTTTAAGATCAAACGGTATTTTCGGATTCTCCATAAGATCAGAAAACTCGCTGTCCTGTGCGAGTTCAACGATACGTTTTAGGTTTGTTTTCCACACATCATATGCGTTGGCATCGCGTGCGATTTCATAAATCGCCTGAACATATCTTTTAATTGAAATAATTTTCGGCATACTTTACATTTCCGATTTATTTTTTAAAAAGCTTGCTTTCCTCAAGGACTTCATTGATGAGCTTCTGATGCTTCTGTTTATCGAGTGATTCATTAATCACTTTTTCCGCTGCCATAATGGCAATATCAGCGAATTCTGCTCTCAACCCTTCGATTGTCTTGTCACGATCTCTGTCTATTTCAACTCTCGCTCTTTCTATTACCGCTGATGCTTCTTTTCGAGCATCTTCACGCGCTTCCTCTTTTACTTTTTCTCCCATCTGGGTTGCCTGCGAAATGATCGTCTGTCCTTCCTTGCGGGCAGCTTCCAGATGAGCTTTCATCTGCTCCTCGCTTTTCGCTGTTTGCTCCCTGATGTGGTCAGCTTGTTCCATGCTTTCCCGGATCTTGGCCTGACGTTGATCGAGCATTTTGAGGATAGGTTTATAGCCGAATACAAGAAGCAAAACAAACAGAATACCGAAGTTAATCAGAAAAGCTATTAATAGCGGTAGATTAATTCCTATATTTTCCATCAGTTCACCATCGCCTTACTCAATTCTTATGTGCCGCAGCAATGCCGGCATCATTAACAACAGCATAGCGTTGATATTCTACTGACTGCTTTGCTTATTACAGGGCGAAAGCCAGGAGAAGCGCAACGACCAGCGCGTAAATGGCGACGGATTCAGCCAGTGCGGCAATAATGATCATATTTGTCAAAATCGCGCCTCTTGCTTCAGGATTTCGCCCTATTGCCTGCGTTGCGCCAAGTCCGATCAACCCCAAACCGATGCCAGGACCAAGCATGCCGAGACCACCTGCCAAACCGACTGCGAGTAATTTAAATGCTTCTGCTTCCATCAGAACCCTCCTTTTACATTACTATTTAATTTAAATCTTAATGTTCTGCATCTGACGACATTGACATGCTGGCGAATACGACTGTCAGGATACCGAAAATAAACGCTTGCAGAGCTCCGAAAAACGACTCCAATCCGTAAACGGCTATAGAAAGGATATATGGTACGAGGAACGTGGCTACCAGGAGCAAGGTCAAACCCGCTGTCATATTGCCAAAAAGACGGAAAGTGAAACTGAGAAGTCTGACCAAGTGGCTGATAATTTCCAGCACGCCGATGAGCAGGTTCAAAAAACCGAAAGCAAGTCCACTCAGCGCCGGTTTGATTTTGCCTTTAATTAAATGTGAAAAACCGTCACGCAGCTTTCCTGTCTGAAAAAAGGTATTGATATAGGGGAATAAGCCGTGTATACGCAGCCCCTGTATTTCGGTATACAGGAATGAAATGATCGCTATGGAGAGCGTCACATTGATATCGGTGTTCGCTGCTCTGATGATCGGCGCATGTGCGCCATTCGGCTCAATCAGGTAGATGGGACCGTCAAAAATAGGAATGAATGCCAAGTATGCGTTGGTGATAACATATAGAAAAATCGTGGCAAATAACGGCAGTAAAATTCGTGCATTTTTTTCTGCGACCGGGCTGATAAGATTCAATAAACCCTCAATGACGATCTCGGCAAGGTTCTGCAGCCGTCCCGGAACCAGCTTCATCCTGCGTGTGGCAAAGAAGAAAAATGTGAAGAGAACTATGATTGTTAGCCAGGATGCAATGAGTGTGTTTGTGATAGTAAACCACGAAAGATGTACCACGGCTTCCGATTTTAGCTGTATTTCCGGTTTGCCCACGGCCATCCACTCAGGGGCGGTAATTTGAGCTCCGGTGAGAGAGAGTATTTTGGAGCCAAGGGGTCCGTAAACAAGAGCTATAAGGAACATACCTGCTAAGATAATGCCGACGATGAATAATGGTGTGGAGCAGCCTGGTTTTTTGCTCATTCTTTCTTGTCCTTTTCTTCGTATTGTTTCAGGCTTCTCTGTTGAAATTGTCGAAGCATGCGGAAAAGGTTGTAACCCGCCAGTATGGTTCCAAAACCGAAGCCGATAAGCGTGTACAGAGGGTGGGTGTTTGCTCGTTCTGGTTGGTCGAACCACCAACCGATACCTATCGGGATAAGAAGGCTTAAGACGATGGTGATGCCAATAGTGAAGAAGAATCCCATACTGCGGATCAGTTCTTCTTTAATATAACTGTCCGAATCGCGCCGTTTCATCCTGATAGTCTCTTCAAGCATATTAATTTAATCTTTAAAATTTGCTCTAAAGTTCACTTCAAAATCGGATATGGTTGCGGCTATCTTTATTACAGGATTTTCTGCATTGAATCAACGTTAATTCATTGTGCGCAATTTTATTAAAAATCTTTCCTTGTTGTCAAAAAAACTTTATTTTGGAGTGTTAATCAATTTTTGGCAGGGTTTGATGAACTGACGGTTAAGACTTGCGTTTACCCAGATCGTCAATGTCGAGCGTGTTCAGAAAGTCATAAATTGCGGAAAACTTTTTGATCTCCTGTTCATCAACTTTACCTGTGGCATCTTCCGTGATATTTTTTCCCAAGGGGGCCACCTTTCCTGTTTCCAGGTCAAATTTAATTCCTGCTTTATCCATTACTATGTCTTCGACGTAAATAGGGATATCCGTTCGTACTGCCAGCGCAATGGCATCGCTTGGCCGTGAATCAACTTTCATTTTGGTCAGCAGCCAGCGTTTGCTTGATTCATCGAATAGCAATTCAAACATCAATCCATTGCTGCTCTCAGTTTCAATGAACTTCCTGCCGGTTTCCTGCCATTTGCGAGCCACATGTATCCGTTGTTCTTGTCCTTGCCAGATCAGTGAGATTTGTGAATTTTTCTCATCGATCGGATTGTTTTTATCATGAATGAATTTGACACTTGCGGTCACTGGCCCGTCATCGAACTCGTAGATGATCTGAGCATAGAAAGTATCTGACTTAAGATCATTAATTATCACTCTTTGCATTGTCGATCCTGTAATAGAACCGAGAATGGAGAGAATATTCTTCAGTAAGTCGTGTGTCATTGGCCTTTCCGTTTGCCGTTCGCTGAGTTTAACTGTGATAGCGTCAGCTTCTGATGGGCCAATCCATATCGGAAGATAACGGTCCGATTTTTTTTCTTTGAGAATGATGACGTGTTGCAAGCTCACCATATTCCCACGGACGCTATGAATGATCATTTCTCGCATGAAAAGCTTTAACTCCTGAGGTATGAATAATTGTACACATAAGGTAAGGTAGTGTCAATTTGCTTTGAATACGAGGTTACTGTATTTGAATACGAGATTATCGATATTGTCTCGTGCAGCAATGTATGTGCGTAGCGCCGGGTCAACACTGTTTATCTATTCTTGAAGCTGTCGTTTTCGGAGAATTAAGATAAAGTTGCCTGCCTCGCGTAATGTCTCGTTATGGGTTCGCTTCGGCGCGTGCAATGAGGGTACGTGCATTTTTTTCGATGTCGTTATCTGTAAAAAGTGCACTGATGACAGCGGCAGCATCCACGCCTGTTGCCATGACGCTGGCAATATTTTGCGTATTGATACCTCCTATGGCTACTATAGGGATTGCAACAGTGCTTCGAATCTGTTGCAGCCCTTCTAACCCGATGATTGTTGCATCGCTTTTTGTTGGCGTTGCGAATATAGCACCAACACCGATATAATCGGCTCCGCCTGTTTGTGCTTTTTGCGCCTGGGCAATTGAGTAGACCGAGCAGCCGATGATCATTCCTACGGGTATAGTGTTCCGGACTGCAGATATTGGCAGGTCATCCTGCCCGATTTGAATACCATCGGCGGCAACAGCAAGGGCGATGTCGAGATAGTCGTTAACAATGAAAAGAATGCCTGATTGCTGACAAAGCTGTTTAAGTTGTTGAGCGATTGCGAACAATGATGCCTTTGTTGAGTGTTTATCCCGAAGCTGTATAACCTTAACGCCGCCGCGGATCATACTGGATGCAATATCGCAGATGTCTCTGGTTCCGGTCACGGATGTATCAATGATAGCGTACAAGCCTCTTATCTTTTGAGCCGTTGTTTTGCGGAGTAGTTTGTCGATGAGATTGCGTTCGATGGTATACACATTAAATCTCAATTGCTGGAAATCGGCTGATCGCAGAAAAACGTTTAGCTCAGGCAATTTCGCCAGCTCTTCGATGATGCGTAATCCCTCTTCAATTCTTTTTGCATTGGCTGTAATCAGAGACGGCATATCCTGCAGTTGCTGTGAAGGATCGAATGTTGCCCCGACATCACCGTCTGCATCCCTCTCCGAAATGGGATTGTTTCCCAGAATACCGATATTCCTCGCGATTGTATGACGCACATTTCTGATCTGTTGACTTAACGCTTGATCGTTAAAAATAAAACGTGAGATGTCTTCGAGGAATCTGAGTCCCTCTGAGATGCGATTGCAATTGGCGTCAACAATACGCATAATCTGTGATCGCATTAGTTCTCCTTACTCTTCAGGTATCATGTTCTCTGGCTCAATGTCAGTAATTTACGTCTTCGAATCGGATGGAGTCGAATCTGTCGGAGATGGCAGAGAATAACCAGCAGGCATCTCTCCCTTTTCCATTTTCCCTAACATTTCTTCATATTCCGAGCTGGCCTGCTCGCCGCGACTCATACGTTTGTTCCACTCGGCGAGCGCCCTGGATCATTTCTCATCATTCTATTGGTTAACTGTGAGTCATTGAGGATATTTTCGTAAATATCTCTGTCGGTTTTAGCTACGGAAAATGTGGGGAAAAGACGCTGAAGGGTGTTGTTTCCACAGCTTGGACAGAGAGGTAGCTCAGGGGAGAACTTCGGACTATACAGAACAATTTTACGTTTACAGTGCTGATATAGGTATTCATATACAGGCATTGTTGATCTCCAATCGATTGTAATGATTATTGTAGCATAGAAATAGTACTTCTTATATTTACCACTTGGACTCGAAGTATGCTGAAGCGTATAACAATCGTGGAGCTGCGATAAAGAACAGGAGTGGCCGTGCCCGCTTCAATAAATATATTGCTGATTATAATAGAGCAATTGAATTGAATCCCAGCTGCTTATAATAATCGTAGCCTTGTTTATGAACAGATTGGAGATATGAACAAAGCTATTCGCGATCTGGAAACATATATGGCAATGGTAGGGGGACCGTTGGCTACATGGTTAAAACCCAGACTGGCAAAGTTGAAAAGCCGATAAATGCTCTTCTTCTAACTGCAGACCTTTATGCGTCAACTTAGGGTATGGTGTATGTTATCGTCAACGTTGCATTGTTAAAACAGAGCATGTCACTGGTGCTGTCCCAGTTGGTTGACGTAAAGAACTGAATGCGAAACTGGCATCGCGTATCTCTCGAATTTACAAGATTTTGCACGACAGGTGTACCGTCGACGTCATTTTTTACATCCCATGCCCATGAGGACTGCGGGTAACTTGTAAAAGAACCATTTTGTGTAAGCTGAGCCGCCTTATTATACGTGCTCAAGCCGTTTTCATCGAATTTACCGTACTGTAAATGATATACTTCCAGCGCTCCCATATTGCCCCATAATGATCGCATATAAGAAGGGTCTCCTGTCTTTGTATACTGGCTCAAATCGAGAATCGCTTCTTTAATGACTGCATTTGCCGGGATTGCAGAGATATCAAAGCTAAGAAAAGCCCTGCTTGCCAGGTTTGAGGATGTATCGCCAACACAGACACTGTTACTTTTTACATAATCAAGATAATTCTGAGATCCCTTAATTAATGAGCCGGATTCATCCGGTACAGCATTCAGGACTAAACTGATACTCTCTTCCCTGTTCCTGTGCGGCAGGATTGATCACGGTGATCTTTTGACTGACAGTTGACTCACCCGCAGAATTGGATGCTGTCAGTGTGAAGGTTGTTGTCTCAGTCGGGTAAACGCGAAGTTCGCCGCTGGCATTTACACTATCGATTGGAGTTATTCTGACTATTGAGCTTTCAGTGACATTCCACTTCAGTGTTACGTGTTCGCCTTGCATGATCGTTGTTCGATCGGAGATGAACAGGAGTATTCTGGGCGTTGTCGATGTCGTGGGAACAGACGGTGTTTGTACGATAATCTGTGTCCTTGCTGTCGCTGTACCAAGAGAATTCTTGGCTGTGAGCGTATAGAATGTCGTCGTGGTCGGTGATATCGGTAACGTGCCGCTTATAGCTACGTCTCCTATGCCGTTATCTATGGATACCGATTGGCTGTTGATGGTATTCCAGCGCAATGAAGTTACATCGCCGGCATTGATTACCGCAGGGGTTGCTTCAAAACTCTGAATGACGGGAGTGCCGAGCTCTTTTAATTCTGAGGTGGACCCCATCAGTAGGACAGGAAAGGGGCTTTGCTAAGAGAGAGTCCTGCTATTCCTA
>DNCV01000027.1 GCA_003484395.1 Dehalococcoidia bacterium | reverse complement strand
AGCACAATCGGGCTTTGCGGTGAGAGAAGCATGCTTCTTTCTGCATCGCTGAGGAGACAATGTTTTTCCGCCTCCTCTACAGTTGCCACCATAACGGCGAAGGGTTTACACGGCCGCTGTTTACGCTGGCGCAGTTTTTCTACAACTCGTGTATTTGTTGCATCGCAGGCAAGCAGGAATCCCCCCAGCCCCTTGATCGCTATGATTGCTTGATCATTGAGTAATGAACAGCTTTTCTCAATGGCGTTGTCGCAGGGGAGCTCGTGTCCTGTTGCATCGAGCAATTTGAGCTGCGGTCCGCATGTAGGGCAGGCGTTCGGCTGTGCATGGAAGCGCCGGTTCGAAGGGTCTTCATATTCCTGTTTGCATTCAGGACACATGACGAAATGGCGCATCGTTGTCTTCGGCCGGTCATAGGGGATATCTTCGATGATGGTAAATCGCGGCCCGCAGTTGGTGCAGTTGGTAAAGGGGTAATGAAAGCGTCTGTTCTGTCTATCGATAATATCTGCGAGACATTCATGGCAGGTTGCTATATCGGGCGAGATCAACTGGTATTTCCCCTGTTCGCTGATGCTGTCTCTTATCTCGAATTTTTGATAGCCTGACGGTTCTTGAAACGCGGCAGTCAGGGATTCTATCCGTGCCATCGGCGGCGCTTGCTCACGCAATTCGATGACAAAACGGTCCAGAATAGCTCTGGCGCCCTCGATCTCAATGCTGACGCCTTCCGATGTGTTGCGCACCCATCCGTTCAGCTTGTGCCGGGAGGCAAGCTGGTAGACGAAGGGACGAAACCCGACGCCCTGGACAACACCACGTATATCTATTATCGCCAGTTCTGTTTGAGTCGTTGCCATGTATGCACATCTTTCAGGGAGAAATGAGGTATATCAGCTTTTGCGTTTACTGGCAGCCGTGAGCCATGAACACCATTCGTCAAGGCCTGCGCCGGTAGTGCAGGATACCTCGAAAAAGCTGATCTTCGGGTTGATGTTTTTGACGGCTTTCTTGAACGCATCCATATCGAATTTCAGATATGCTTTGAGGTCTACCTTATTGATAATCACAGCATCGGCGTCCACAAAAATAATGGGATACTTTAACGGTTTATCATCGCCTTCAGGCACGCTGGAGATGATCACTCTCTTGTGTTCTCCGAGAATATATGCTGATGGGCAGACCAGATTGCCGATATTCTCGATTAACAGCAGGTCGATATCCTTCAGCGGCAGATTTTGCATAGCGTGGCTGATCATATTGGCATCGAGATGGCAGCCGCTGCCGGTATTGATCTGGACGACGGGGAGATGTTCCTTTTTCACCTTCTCGGCATCGACCTGGGAGGCGAGGTCTCCTTCGATGACCCCGATCTTCATCTTATCTTTCAGCCTTCGTGCCGTCTCCAGTATCGCACTTGTTTTTCCCGCTCCTGGAGATGACATAATGTTGATAACAGTGACATGGTGCTGATCGAACAGACTCTTATTTTTCTGTGCGATGACGGCATTGGCATCGAGGATATTTTTAACTACTTCTATTTTCATATGCTTCTTCCTGTTCCGCTTCGATACTGTTTAGGTAGAGCTCCCGTCCGGCGATGATATCCACCTCTCCGCTGCCGCACTTGTCGCACATCCAGATGATATCTTTCGGGCTGGAAACATGCTGGCAACGCCTGCATTTCACCTGTGTGGGCACGATGGTGAAATCAAGCGAAGCCTCGTTGGCAATGCTTCCCTTTTTCATCTCATCGAAGCAAAATTGCACCGAATCGGGCACTATGCCAGATGCCTGCCCGACGACAATAGAGATTTTATTGATCTTGCAGGCATGTGCGTTTTTTGCTTCCTGGAGTGCGATGTTGAGGATGTCCTGCGTAATCGAAAGCTCATGCATGATTAATCATTTGCCTGCATGTGATTGTATTGCCTCGTTTCCGTGATGTCAAGAAAACGGGTAAAAGGTGAGAGATTATAGACTGTACTGTTATGGCTGGACAGAACAGGTTAGTATGGGTTGGCGGGTTTTATCCTATTCTGTCGTTGAATTACCAGTTCTTCTCTTTCTCTTCTCTTTCTCTTGACATTTCTTTGCTATGTTCTGTACTATCGGGTTTTGAGGAAAAGTATGCGCACGATAGTTTTAGGTTTGGGCAATCCGATTCTCAGCGATGACGGCATCGGCCCAAGGGTGATTTATGATCTTCAAAAGCAGATAGATGATCCGGATATCGTCTTGCTTGAAGCCAGTCTTGCAGGCATGGATTTGATGGAGATGCTGGTGGGGTACGATCGAGCCATCATTATCGATGCCATGCGTACCGGTGGCCAACCGGGAACGATATATCAATTAACCCCTGAAGACTTTCCCACTCAGCGTACCGATCTGACCTCTCAGCACCAGCTCGGTTTACTCCAGGCATTGCAGCTCGGCAAAGAGTTGTCTCAGCCTATGCCGGAGAGAATAGCGATCATTGCAGTTGAGGCGGAGGATATTTATACATTCAGTGAAGAGATGACGCCATCGGTGAAACAGGCGGTTCCCCAAGTGGTCGGTATGGTTCTTTCTGATTTGGGGTTATGAACGGCTTTCCTGCCAGGTCTAACCGAACTCGGTAACTTCAGTTACAAACACTGATTATTTTACGATGCCTAATCTACCTGCTAAACTTATTCTATGAGAATTACAGGTGGCGATGCCCGCGGATTGCCGCTCAAAGTTCCATCAAACGCTAATGTTCGTCCAACGACTGACATGGTGAGAGGGGCGATTTTTTCCATGCTTGCGTCTATGACCGGAGAATGGTCTCCCAGAGTATGTGATCTATTTGCAGGAAGCGGCGCTTTAGGCATTGAGGCATTGAGCCGTGGAGCCGAGTGGGTGGATTTTGTTGACCAGAATCCCCGTTGTTGTGGTATCATTAAACAAAATTTAACGACTACCGGATTTCATGAAAATGCTCATGTATATTGCAGCGGCGTAAACAAAGCTATTTCATTTTTGGATGGCAGGTACGATCTCATTTTTCTTGATCCTCCTTATGCAGATAAAACGATATTTGATATAATTACACAAATTTCCATGTCAAATTTTATAAAGAATGGTACGGTAATGGTTATCCCTCACACGATTCGCCTGATGGTGGAAGACAGCTATAACGGATTACAGTTGGTCAAGCAGAAAAAGCATGGCGATACGTGTATCTCTATTTTTTGTCAGGAGGCTGGTGTATGACTATCGCTCTGTATCCAGGGAGTTTCGATCCGATTACGAAAGGTCATCTCGATATCGCCAGGCGTTCGGCATTGATATTCGATAAGGTAATTATCGGCGTGTATGACAGGCCGAATAAACAGCTTCTTTTTAATGTATCAGAGCGTGTTGAAATGGCAAAGAAAGCTGTCGAAGATATTGCCAATATAGAAGTTCGTTTTTATGATATCCTTACCGTTCAATTTGCCAAAGAGATCGGTGCACGGGTCATCGTCAGAGGATTGAGGATGGGGTCTGATTTCGAGAAAGAGTTCGAAATGGCGATACTGAACAAAAAATTGGATCCTGAGATTGAGTTTATCTGCTTTATGGCCAGTTTACAATACCAGTTTCTCAGCTCGAGCTTATTGAAAGAGGTAGCGACTTTCAATGCTTCCTCATGTGATGATTTCGTTCCTGAGAATGTTGCAGTAGCGCTGCATGAAAGGTTCGCTCAGAAGCAGAACTCGTGGCAAAGAAAATAAATGATCTAATTGATTTGTTACTTTAGTTATTCTAAAATTTGCTAGTAAGGAGGTTAGGTTTACAATGGCATTTAAGATTACCGATGACTGTATTAGTTGTGGAGCTTGCGAGAGCGAGTGTAAAAATGAGGCAATCAAAGAGGGCGATACAAGCTATGTGATAGATCCCGCTAAATGTACTGAATGTGTCGGCTGGTTCAATACTCAGAAATGTGCTGAGGTTTGTCCTGTCGATGCTCCTAAGGCTGATCCCGCAAACCAGGAAAGTAAAGCACAGCTCCTGGAGAAGTGGAAGAAACTTAATCCCGGCAAAACTCCCGAACCAGGAACGTACTAAACCATATATCTCGGAAATAGTAAGCTATGAACATAAAATCTATGTTCATAGCTTTGTCTTGATTGGTACTGAATCTGCTATTTTGATCCCAGCGATAGGGATTTTTCGTAGGCGGCGATAACTGCATGCAGCAGGAGCGATCTGAGCCCGCCGGTTTCAAGCTCGAGCAATCCTTCTGTGGTGGTTCCCCCGGGAGATGTGACCTTGTTTCTCAATGACGCGGGATGTTCCCCAAGCATCTTGATTGATCGACCTGATCCGATCAGTGTTTCTATAACCAGTTTCTCCGCCACAGTTCTGGGCAGCCCGATGTGTACTCCGGCGTCGGTGAGCGCTTCGGCGATGAGGAAGATATAGCCAGGTCCGCTTCCACTGACTGCAGTGGCCATATCGATATATTTTTCAGATGCTACATAGATTTCCTCGCCGAGCGATGCCAGAATTGCCGTTGCCGTGTCCTTTTGTTTTTGCGTGACTTCAGGTGTAGCTGTCCATACGCTTATCCCCTCGCCGATCTGCCCGGGCATGTTCGGTATCGATCTGATCAACCGATTATGTCGCAGTCCTTTTTTCAGGGTGGCGAGTGTCACCCCTGCTGCAATCGATATTACCAGTTGTTTTGAGGAGAGAGGGCGCAGTTGCGGCAACACGGTGTCCATTTCCGAAGGTTTTATGGCGAGGATGATGACGTCGCTGCTTTGCGCTGCCTGCTCATTTTTGTTCGTTGTTGTTACCCCGTAACGTTCTTTTAGCGTGGCAAGTCGTTGCTTGCTGATATCGCTGACTGTGATTGCAGTCGGCTTGACGACTTTTTTAGCTAATATTCCTTTTATGATAGCCTCTCCCATTACGCCGCCTCCGATAAAACCAATTCGCATGATTACCTCCTGCTGCCGAATAATGCACGGCCAATTCTGAGCATGGTTGCTCCCTCTTCAATGGCTATCTCAAAGTCATCCGTCATTCCCATTGAAAGATGCTTGAGACCCAGCGAATTTCTCAGTTCGCGTAATGTACGAAAGATGCGGCGAAGCTCTTTTTCCTCAGCTTCGAATGGCGCGATCGTCATCAGTCCTTGCAGATCAAGGTTGGTGAGATGCCCGATCTGTTCAATGATGTCTGACACCTGTTGCAGGTACAGCCCGCTTTTTGTAAATTCTTCTGAGACATTGACCTCGAGAAGGATAGGGATGCGCTTTTTGGCGTGCTGATTCAAAATGGTTGCCAGTTTGATTGAGTCTATGCTGTGGATGATATCGAATAGCTCCATAGCCTTCGCAGCTTTATTGCTCTGCAGATGTCCGATCATGTGCCAGGTGCACCGGCTTCTGATATCAGCCAGCGGCGGCAGCTTGGACTCCGCTTCCTGAACACGGTTCTCTCCGAAATGTCTGAGGCCGCAGTCGAACGCTTCCCGCACTGCTGCAGCGTCATGTTCCTTGGTGACGGCAACCAGCGTTATCTCGTCCAGTGTTCGGTGGCTGCGCCCAAGAGCCTGTGCGATGCGATTTTGCACGTCACGAATATTATCGCTGATACTGCTCATATTGTGTCTGTATTGTAGCACGCTTTGGGTTTCTTATCGAGAGAAAAAGGCAGGAAGTTATTTGTGGAGCACATATTTTGCTGACTGCTCTCCGGCTATATAGCCTGTGGAGAAAGCAGCCTGCAGATTGTATCCGCCGGTCTCAGCATCGATATCCATCACCTCTCCGCAGAAATGCAATCCTTTAATCAGTTTCGAACCCATCGTCCTGGGGTCTATTTCTTTCAATGAAACTCCTCCGGCGGTTACCATTGCAGAGGAAAGCGGCAGGGTCGATTTTATATTAAAGCGCAGTGATTTTAACAGCATCAGCAGTCCTTCCTTTTCGGCAGCATTGATCTGGTTGCCGAATTTGTGCGGTTCGATATGCGACATTTTTACAAACGGCTCGATGAGCTTCTGCGGCAATAATTCTTTAAGAATATTGCGAAAGCTCCTTTTGCTGTAGGTATCGAAGTCGCGTTGCAGCCTTTCACCCAGTTCCTTGAAACTTAAAGCCGGTTTCAAATCTATCGCCACACTGACGGGACCTTTTTCCAGTGCTTCGGCAACAGATAAGCTCATCAGCAGCGTGATAGGGCCGCCGATGCCGAAATGGGTCATCATCATATCTCCCATACGGCTTTCGATAAGCGGCGGCTTGGGGCTTTTACCCGGGATGCCGCGCCCGCAGTCTTTTAGCGGTGCAGTCGATACGTCTATTTCCTGCGAAGCGCATTGATAAGCTGTCAGACGCACGTTTTTGAGCGTTACCCCCTGCATACTCTTTGCCAGCTCAATCTCTTCCACGACTAAAGGCACCAGCGCCGGCCGTAAGGGTATAATGGTATGATTCAGGGCAGCTGCCAGTCGGTAGCCATCGCCGCTGGAACCGGTCGCGGGATAGGATGCCCCTCCGGCAGCAATAATAACCGCCTTTGCCGGATACACTTGCATTTCTGTTTTTACTCCCGTTATTTGCCCGTCCACCGTGATAATTTCGGTTGCTTTAACGCCGGTTTGAATCTGAACCCCGTTTTTCGTAATATATTTCATCAGTGCGTTTACGACATCCGCGGCATTATCGGATTGAGGGAAGATTCTGCCCCCGCGTTCAGTCTTGGTTTCCACTCCGTAACGTCTTAAGAGAGCCAGCAGGTCCTCTCTGAAAAATCTACTGAATGCATTGTAGAGGAATCTGCCGTTAGCTCCGAACATGGGGATAAACTCTTCAAGCTCTTTCGAATTGGATACGTTGCAGCGTGTCTTACCGCTGATGAGGATTTTATTGCCGGGTGCGGCACTCTTTTCCAGTAAAAGAACATCTGCACCCGCTTCCGCCGCCCTGCCGGCTGCCAGCATACCGCCCGCTCCGGCGCCGATAACAATTATCCGGTTACTTTTCATAGGTATATTAGTGTACAGATTTTTTATCTTTATAACAAGAATCGACTGCCGGTTTGTTTTTTTACCTGTTTTATATGTGGCTTTGTAATTATTATTGTATTAGTGTACAATTAAGGAAGTTTAAGTTGAAGTTATTACAGGAATTCAGAATCATTGTATATTCTCATCCCCATTGGATGACTCAGACTCTGAACTAAAATATTAAGAGAGGAGGTCATTCAATGAGTTTTCAGGACAAATCAATCCAGTGTTCCGATTGCGGTGCTACATTCACTTTCAGCGCAGAAGACCAGGAATTTTTCCAGTCAAAGGGTTATACAAATGAGCCCAAGCGTTGTCCTTCATGCCGTGCGGCAAGAAAGACCGAACGTAANNGCAGTTGCGGCAGAGCTACCGAGGTTCCTTTTCAACCGCGAGGCGACAAACCGGTCTATTGCAGCGATTGCTACAGAAAAGTAAGCCGCTAAACTTATCGGTTTAAAAAAGAACTTAAAGACGGGCTGTAAAACAGCCCGTCTTTCGTTTTAAACGGCTAAAAGGTGACAAAAAGGAGCCCGATGATGAGACGCAGATTAATGGATTCACCTCGCAGGTCAAACAGGATCAATTTATATGTGGGCAACCTGTCATCCACTGCTACCGAAATCGATTTGAAGCAGGTATTTTCGGCTTTCGGCCCGGTGATCGAGGTAAGCATAATGAACGATGAATATATAGGCAGCGGCCAATCTCGAAGATATGCCTATATAAAGATGGAAGAAAGAACCCAGGGAGAAGCCGCCATACTCAATCTCAACGGCAAATCGTTAAGTAATCGTGTTATCGGTGTTATCGAAGCCCTGCCGCTTTCTCCCGTCAATGTCACTCCTCCCTGTAATAAATACAGACACAGAAGCTGGAGGGATAAAAAAGAATAATTTTTTATCCGGAAAAGTTCAGAAACATATTGGACTATTAGACCTGCTATCACTTTGTATAAGATAGTGTTATAATACCTGCCAGAGGTGGTAATCATACGCTGTCTCTTAATTCAAAATCGAAAACGCTGACGATACACAAAGTAGACGAAAACATCTTCGCCGCGCATTATTTTGCCCGCTGCATGGAATACGGTTGCAAGGATTGTTGCAGCCGTAACTGCAGCAACAATCCTTGCAACCGTATTCCATGCAGCGGGCAAAATAATGCGCGGCGAAGATGTTTTCGTCTACTTTGTGTATCGTCAGCGTTTTCGATTTTGAATTCAGAGACAGCGTATGATTACCACCTCTGAGCA
>DNCV01000043.1 GCA_003484395.1 Dehalococcoidia bacterium | reverse complement strand
TATTATTGGCAGCCAGTACACGAAAAGCAATATCCTCCTCCATTCTCTTGGCGATTTTTCGAGATGAAGGCACACCAATACAGTAGGCATAGAGCAATATCTTCACCATCATACGTGGATGATACGGTGGGTAGCCTCGTTCCTCACGCTCGTAGTGCTCCAGTATCGCTGTTAGGTCGAGTTGATCTACCACGTCGGTGACAAAGTATGCCAGATGGCCACTCGGTAACCATTCATGCATCGATACTGGCATAAGAAACGATTGATCGGGCTCGTATGGTCGAAAGGTCTTGCTCATGACTATCTCCTCATCGCAATTTTTCCCTATTATAGCCATCTGTATTATGGCACGCTATTACTCGGACAGGCTCCTAGTTAGTACCTTGTGCCTATTTCAATACAAAGTGTATCTGTTTTGCATTCGTTCCATTAAATGACGTGATCCCATTGTGCGACGATACACTCATATCAGCTTCAAAGTTACTCACATTTACGTATGAATATTACCTTTTCAAATTTGACTTAATAATTCCGTAGGCTCATATACATACATGCACATTTCAATATAAGATAACTCACGGTGGAGACTACTTTCACGGCGGAGGCAAGGGAAAATACTGCTCTAGCGCATGTGATTGATAATCATGTGCTCACGTGTTGATCGTAAGACAAGATAATAAGCGAGGACAAACACCAAGCTTGATCGTGACATGCGGCAATGGTTGCCGTATCATAGCCCCGCCCTGACAGCAGGGCATCCTGGACGTCGTGAGACACCAACAGGCAGGGCTAGACGGTAGCACTAGGGCTAACACGGGGTAGACAAGGTTCGCCGTCATACGATCCACACCAGCTTCGTCTAAAAGGTATTGCGTGTACATTTTCCCATCTGTAGCCAGTACTTTAGCCTGACTAAAGTGCTGCTTCGGGATAAGTCTGTACCCTGCAAACAAACACGGTACGCATATATTCAGATTCCTTTGCTATTATAGGAATACTTTGTACCTATTTAGCTTGGAATTGTATTGTACTAAAAGTGCAGCCGTTGATAGCGTTAGTGCCCTGTTTTGCCCCTGTTAATGACTCTTATTGCATCCCCTGCTAACAGTAGACCGTTTCCTTTATGGTTAATACCTTTGTGCGTGGTTAGACCTGGGGATCGGTACCAATTTCAAAGCAACACTTAAATCAAATCGAAGTGTTCGATCGTGTCCCTTAAACAATGTTGAAGTAGACATAATCAAGAACTACGACCGTTGATGGTTTCTTTCAGAGATAAACCTTTGTGTAACACAGTTCACCGACACCCTACCAGATTGTTGACCAGTGATGTATAATCTGAATCACTAACTAAATTCTCACGGAGTAGTGTAAATGAGGTGGACAACCATATCGCTTCTGATCTTTTGCTGTTTTATTTGTATTATCATATTGCCCGCTTGTGATGCTAAACAAAAGCAACTTAAAGAATTACAGAAAACGATTAAAGTCGAAAGCTACGAATTCTCAGATTTGCTAGGTCAACTTCATAAGTATGTGGCAAATTACCAACCAGAAGTTGAGCAAAAGGCGTTTGGCACTATTGAACTAAATTATATTGAAATCAAAGTGCAATGCAATGCCGCAACATGGTCTTGGCGCGCCGGCATACCATTGACCGAAGGTAATTCTTTGCTGGATAACGTCGATAAAATTGTTCAATATAATCCGTATAATATTCTACAGATTACAGATGAGTTGGAAGAAAAGAGGTCAAAGGATTTCTTTATTCAACTAATCTATTTTCGGAACGAAGTAGACTTGCATACTAAATTTGTGAATGCCTCGCCTCAGTACATGGCAGATTTAATCAATAAACTGCAACTTGCTACGACTAACAGAGAAGTACAAGAACTATGCACTTCAAGCAATAATTTCAATAGCATCATAACAGTTATAAAATTAGCATCCTCACGTATAACTAAGAAAGAGAAGGAATATATAGATACAGTGCAGGGCTATCTTTTAAAGATAGAAAAATGGAATTTTGAAAATCTCCATAAGTATAGAGCGCTTAATTCTAAATGATTATCCTCTCTTTTTGGTCTTGAGCCCACCTAATCTGCCAATCCGCCGGTAATGCTCACTGTGTGACCTCTGACCTTGCTTGTGCCATCTACCTTACCACCTATGCTCCTATTTTGTGTGCACCATGGAAAAATTAAATTTCCACAGGCTGAGCAGACAGGAATCCCCTGGAACAATTCACCGAGTTTCATATGATCAAGCCGGTCAGCTGCCGCATCCCAGAGTTTTGGTTTTGTTTGATATACATGATTATCTCGTAGTGGGATGCCCCCCTCGATTAATTGGCCGCAAGCAGAGCAGATAGGCAACCCCGCCCTTTTAGGCAGCTTACTGCTTTGCTCAGCATTTAATCTTTTCGGTAGTTCGATCTGTGTGGTTGCCTGTTTATTCTCACGCATATTCGCACCCCCTCTGCAAGACTATCAAACAACCAGATTATACAGCAGTTGTGCAGCAGTAGATATAGAAATCGTCACCATTTGAGGCAGAAAGGGCTTAGACTTGTTTTTACCGTAGATTTTTGTAGGGATAGCTCAGCACCTAGTCGTTAAGTGTCCCGGTTGGAGCCCCACACGCCGGCACCCTGGAGTATGGGTATCCCTGGTTCTCACCTAAAGAAAGTTGAGGTCAGGGTTTTAACTTTTTTAAAGCCCTTTTCTGTAACTAACTTCTGTGATTGTTTGCTACGAGCCTGTTTAGTTCGCTGTCTTTAATTCGAATATCGCCGCCTGGGAGCCTGATCACATGGAGTTTATTAGCCTTTATCCAGCGCTGAACCGTGACAGACGTCACTTTAAGGATACCCGCAATCTCTTTTATTGTATAGAGTGTTTCCATAAGTCATACTATAACATATAGAAGTATCCAAAGCAATATATTAGTTAACATTGTGATTTATTGTACTATTTTATATTGACAATATATCTAAAGTATGCTAAANNGGGGGGGGGGGGGAGTTATCATGAACGTTAGAACAGCTATGAGGAAGCTACAGAAAGGCAAGTTTACCAGTGACCGGGAGCTTATTGAGTGCATTCTGGTCGATTCGGGCTGTACGGATCGTCAGGTCGAAGGTGTGATAGGACTACGGGATGCTGCCATAGCATTTATGGATACAAATATCAAAATGGACAGAAAAATGAGCAGCGATCCTATTGATCCCGAAGGTCTTGAATCTTCACTCCTTGGTTTTGTGGATGGATTCGTTGCGGGATCAAGAAACGCTCACGGTTTACCGCTGCAATTCCCGTGCATAACTCCGAGAACAGCTGGACACGAGTGATAGACTAATTCACAGATACAAAATAAATAGACGGAGGGAAAGAGTATGACAAAACAAGAACCAATTATCATTAGCTGCAAGGCTAAAATGGAAGCGTCTATGATCGGCCAGTTAGTAGAAAAGGCAATGGCTGACCTGTATGGTACCGACCCACCTGAAGGAAGTTTCAAATTAGTAGCCGCAGATACTTTCCGAACCACTTGTGCGTATCTGGACAACATAGTCCGTAACGATACCGCAGGGATTATAAAGGTTAGTGATGCGATGACTATGACTTTAGCATACCTTGGCGGTTATCAGGACGGTTTTAAGAACGGAGTTGAAAACTACAGAAAACGCACTGCGATGGACGGACCCGCTTCCAAATGGGGTAGCATATGAAAGGGCACTTAAAAGGCTATTTCAGACTACGAGGGGATAATTGGCAGATTACGGTTGACATTGGCAGAGACCCGGGAACAGGTAAACGCAAGCGTCACATTGAAACGATACCGGGCACCAAACGGGATGCTGAGACACGCCTTAGAGAATTACTACATTCGGTGGACACCGGCTCATACCTCAGACCTCAAAAGGTTACGGTCGCACAATACCTAAGGGATTGGTTAGCCGAATACGGAAAGCCTAACCTATCACCGCGTGGATACGAACGATACTCAGGGATCATCAATAAGCACCTTATACCCGATCTGGGTGCTGTACCGCTTGCACAACTCAAGGCCGAGCATCTACAGAAACACTACAGTGTTAAATTGGACAGTGGACTTAATCCACGGACGGTTCGCTATCATCATGCTGTGATTCACAAAGCATTACAAACGGCGGTTAAATGGGGAAAGATTACCCGCAACGTGGCTGACAATGTAGATGTGCCTCACTTCAACCGAAAGGATATGAAAACATGGAATGAGGATGAAGTACGCGACTTTCTAACCACAGCCGCTAAAAGTCCATACTATGAACTATTCTACGTAGCCTTATATACCGGGATGCGACGGGGTGAATTGCTGGCATTGCGATGGCAAGATGTAGACTTCATATTCGGGCAAATATCCGTCAATCGCTCACTTAATCACCTGAAAGATGGCAGTTACATATTCGCACAGCCGAAGTCAGAGAAAAGCCGGCGATCCATCGCTATGTCCCCGTCGTTGAATCTTTTACTGCAAAAGTACCACGAATCACAGGCTTTAGCTTGCACAATACGAAACAAACAACTGTCAGATGCGGATTTAGTTTTCAGTTTGTGCGATGGCAAGCCGCTACGCCCAAATACAGTCACCCGCGCATGGCAGACAGCCGCAAAACAGGCTGGTGTTAAAGTGATACGACTGCATGACGCCAGGCACACCCACGCGTCCCTAATGCTCAAACAGGGTGAACACCCGAAAGTAGTACAGGAACGGTTAGGACATTCCAGCATATCAATGACACTGGACACATACAGCCATGTAGTACCAGTGCTACAACAGGCTGCAGCCGCCCGGTTTGACAAGACACTTGGTACAGACCATGAAATAACGGGAAATGTCGCCAAAATGTCGCCAACGGCCGAAGTAATCACCACAAACAACGGACAATTAGCTTCAGACTGGTAAACATAACGAAGTTTGGTAGCGCATACCGGATTCGAACCGGTGATCTCCTCCTTGAGAGGGAGGCGTCCTTGGCCGCTAGACGAATGCGCCATAAACGAAAAAACGATCATAATTATCGCCTGTTGAGAATGACAGTGTCAAGTTCCTGTACTGCTCTGAAATCAGACAATCAACCGGCAGTTGCATAATGCGAAATTGTGTTGCAGATTGACACAAAGGCAGTAATTACGCTACCATAGGTAAGATTTTTTACGACGATGATTTCTGAGAATAAATCTAACAACACTTCAAATCTCGGCTACTGTGCCACACAATTTCTTATAACATTATCCACTGAAGAACGCATCACATATCAACAGGAAATCAATAAGTTTGTCCTCTGGTTCAATGAAAGCCGGCCGATTGATGAAATATCGATCAGCGAAGTAGCGAATTACTCAGAGCAGACAAGTTCCCCTGCAAAACTGGAACCGATCAAGGCATTTCTCAAACACCTGCATACGAAAGGATTGATACAGGATAAACTGCATCTTCATATAAAGGCAAAGAAGACCAATAACAAAAAAGACACTATCAAATCACAAATATCAGCACAGACGGGAAAATCCGTGCAATCATCTATAGAATTAACCCAGGAAGGATATAACAAATTACAACAGGAGATCGGAAAGTTAAAAGAGGAACGGCCCAAGATTATAGAAGAGGTTCGCAAAGCAGCAGCAGATAAAGATTTCAGGGAGAACGCCCCACTAGCCGCAGCCCGCGAACAGATGAGTAGAACCGAATCACGCATACAGGAACTGGAAGAAACGCTGAAACGAGCAATAATCATAGACACCGGCGCAGCCAACAAACAACAAATAGGTATCGGCTATACTGTTGTGGTCTGCGATATGACAACAAACGAACATGTCACCTATACGCTCGTCGACGCACGAGAAGCAAAACCCAGCGCAGGCAAAATTTCGGTGGCTTCACCAATAGGTAAAGCACTATCGGGACACGGTAAAGGAGATCAGGTTTCCGTTAATGCGCCGGCCGGCACAATTCAATACCGGATCGAAGGTATCAAGCGCTCATAAAAAATAGCTTCTCACGTCAGCACTTTTAGCGATTTTTTCGTTTATTCTGCTGTTTCCAAATCCTCGTAGTCTCTTTATCTACACGGATATCATGATGCCATGCGCGTTGCCTAAGCATAAAGCTTATGATATACTTCTACAGGTTTAAATAGCTATTTCGTTCGTATTCAGGAGGTTAGATAACTTTGGCAGAACCTATTACAGTAAAACAGCTTCTTGAGGCTGGAGCACATTTCGGTCACCAGACCGGTAACTGGCATCCGCGGATGAAGAATTATATCTTCACCCAGCGAAATGGAATTCATATCATTGATCTTGAAAAAACTGCCGTCATGCTTGAAAAGGCCTGCAAATATGTTAGAGATCTGATGAGTGAAAACAAAAATATTCTTTTTGTCGGCACCAAAAAGCAGGCACAGGAAGTAATAGAGGAAGAGGCTAAACGTTGTGGCATGTTCTATGTAAACCAGAGGTGGCTTGGCGGCATGCTGACGAATTTCACGACAATACAATCAAGAATCGACTTCCTGGTACGATTAGAAGACAAAAAAGACCGTGGTGAGCTTGATCATCTGACAAAGAAAGAGAAGATGAAGCTCGAAAAACAGATAGCACGTCTTAATAAACAGGTTGGCGGCTTCAAAGAGATGGTCAGCCTGCCTGGCGCACTTTTTCTTATCGATCCCAACAAAGAAAAGAATGCACTGGCTGAAGCGAAGAAGATGGGTATTCCTGTTGTTGCAGTCGTCGACACCGATTGTAATCCTGATAATATCGATCATCCTATTCCAGCAAACGATGATGCCATTAAAGCAATTAAGCTAATCTGCGGCAAAATGGCTGATTCTGTACTCGAAGGAAAAGTAGTCAAAGACAGCGAAACAGAAGAGACAGTGGCATCCGGAGAAGCGATAAATGAAACGATTAGCTCCTACAGCGCTTCCCCGGAAACAGAAGAGGTGAAATAACCCGAGCTTGTTTATAACTGGAGGATACATACCTTGGAGATATCAACTGAACAAATAAAGACACTGCGTGAAAAAACCGGTGCCGGTGTTATGGATTGTAAAAAGGCGCTTACTGAAGCTAACGGCAATCTTGAAGAAGCAATCGGTATTATTATTAAACGCGGGCTTTCCATCGCCAATAAAAAGGTGGATCGCGCCACTTCGCAGGGATTAATAGAAACATACGTTCATGCCGGCGGCAAGCTCGGAGTTATGGTCGAAGTCAATTGTGAGACTGATTTCGTTGCAAGAACGGATGAATTCAAGACGCTAGCGCATGATATAGCGCTCCAGATAGCAGCTATGTCACCAGTTTATATCTCGGTAGATGAGGTACATACTGAAGCAGACGTAGAAAAGGAAAAGGTCTGCCTTCTTTTACAGCCATGTATAAAGGATCCAACGAAAACCATTCAGGACATGGTCACTCAAACTATAGCGAAAACAGGTGAGAACATTAAGATCAACCGGTTCGTCCGATTTGAGCTTGGTTTTTAAAAGTGACTGATACAACGCCAAAATACAAACGCGTTCTGCTGAAGTTAAGCGGAGAAGCGCTGATGGGAAAGCGCGGTTTTGGCATTGATCCGCTGGTTATCACCAAAGTAGCCAAACAGATTAAACATGTCGTTGAAAACGGATCCAGTGTCGCAATTGTCGTCGGCGGTGGCAACTTTTGGAGAGGCTCAAGCAAAGATGCCAGAGTTATGGATAGAGCGACTGCCGATTATGCAGGAATGCTGGCCACCATTATTAACGCATTAGCTCTTCAAGACGTCATGGAACATGAAGGGCTGATAGTACGAACTCAATCAGCTATTCCGGTTCAAATGATGGCCGAGCCCTTTATTCGCAGGCGTGCAATCCGTCATCTGGAAAAAGGACGGGTAGTCATCTTTGCGGGCGGTACAGGCAATCCGTACATGACCACAGATACTGCAGCAGCGCTTCGCGCCATTGAAATCAATGCCGAAGTCCTGCTCGTGGCAAAAAATAAAGTCGATGGTGTCTATGACGCCGATCCCGTTAAGCATCCAGATGCTAATAAATTTGATCGTTTATCTCATAGCAAGGCACTTAAGCTACGGCTTCAAGTCATGGATGCAACTGCATTCTCGCTCTGTCGCGAAAATAAGTTGCCCGTCATCATTTTTGATCTTCAATCAACAAGAAGCATTGAACGGGCTGTACAGGGAGACAAAATTGGAACCATTGTCCATAACGATGATGCAGACGAGGTGAAAGATGATTGATCAGGTAATGACCGATGTAAAAAATAAAATGCAAAAAACGCTGACCTCCCTGATTCAAGACCTCTCCACAATTCGTACGGGGCGTGCATCTCCGGCACTCGTTGAACACATACGAGTCGATTATCACAGCGTGCCGACACCGATAAACCAAATGGCCTCGATAACAATTCCCGAAGCAAGAATGATTGCCATACAGCCATGGGATAAATCAGCAATGCATGAAATTGAAAAGGCTATACTTAAATCGGGATTGGGATTGACGCCAACCAATGACGGCACAAGGATTCGTCTGATTATCCCCCAACTTACGGAAGAAAGACGCAAAGAGCTGATAAAAATAGTTCATAAGAAACTGGAAGACGCAAGAATCTCAATGAGAAATGTCAGACGGGACGGCATCGAATCACTCAAGCAAGCGGAAAAAAACAAGGAAATATCTCAAGATGAGCAGAATCGCTCCGCGGAACAGCTTCAAAAAATTCTTGACGTCTTCATGGACAAAATAGCTGCAGCCGGTCAAAACAAAGAAAAAGAGATAATGGAAGTCTAAGAAAGCCACAGCACTATTCCACAGTAGTTACTATGCTCAGAGAAAGAATCCTCACAAGTATTATCGGTCTGCCGCTTGTTATCGCCGCGGTATGGTTTGGTACCCCATGGTTTTCTATTTTGATTGCTGCAGCAACAATCTTTGGCATAATTGAATTCTACCGACTGGCCAATTTGGCAAACAGCAAACCATTTATCGCTATCGGAATCGTATGGAGCGTACTTCTTCTATTAACCCCCTATTGTCCGGATGCCCACTGTACATCTGTCGTTATGACTGGAGGCATTGCGCTATCTCTGGTCTGGTTGCTGGGTAAAGCATCGGATTCGATGGCGTTTAGTAACTGGGCATGGACCGTTGGAGGAGTTGTTTACATCGGTTGGATGGCTACGTACTGGATATTGCTGAGAAATCTGGAGTCAGGGATGCTCTGGACATTCTGGACGCTTTTCACCATATTTGCAAGCGATATCGGAGCATTTTTTATCGGCAGAAAATGGGGAAAACATGCCTTGGCTCGTGTCATCAGCCCTAAAAAAACCTGGGAGGGAGCATTTGGTGGATTATTTTCCAGTATTGTTATCAGCATCGTTTTTGGAATAGCATTTTCGTTGCCTCTTTCGTGGTGGCAACTCGGTTTATTCGGCATAGGCATCAATTTGCTGGCACAAATTGGTGATCTAATCGAGTCCCTGCTGAAACGCAATACTCACGTCAAAAACGCCAGCAATTTACTACCGGGACACGGCGGTATTCTCGATCGCCTTGACAGCCTGTTACTGAATGGCGCGTTTGTATATTATATTATCTTTTTTTTCATCAAGTGATCGATTGCATTTCATCGATTTGCGATTTCCTTGTATCCAAATAGCCAATTTAAAAAACGATAACGATGTAGTATGGCGGTATTGTAGTTCATTCTGTCACTAGTAGAGAGATCATATAGTGAAATGATATAATCGGCGCGCATATAATGGAATGGTTAAATCAAGCGCTAACGACAGTTCTCGCAGTACTCAATCAGGGAAACATCCCTGCTCTTGGAGTCCTGTTTCTGGTAACAACGCTGACTGAAATCGGGGTACCCTTCCCGTTTATACTCGATGCGACGTTATTTTTATCCAGCTATCAAAATGGACCATCACTCGAGGTATTGAACACGTTTGCCGTCATCTTTCTAGGGCGATTTGTCGGCGCTTCGGTGGTCTACTGGGCTGCCCGTGTTCTCGGCGACGCACTCATTAACATGCTGGAAAAACGTTTCAAGAGTATCAAAGGGGCTATGGCTAAACTTCAATCGAGCATCAAAAGCGAAGCCGCATTTGCTATAGCAATTCCCCGCATATCAGGATTGATGACGCTCACTTCACTCGCGTCCGGCGCTATCAGCCTGCGATACGGACATTTTCTGATCGGAGTCATTTTATCTTCGGTGATATTTGATGGCGCATTGATGGTATTCGGATTCATTATGAACAGCGGTTTCCAGTACTTCGGTTTCACTCCAACTCTCTGGCAGGTCGTCGTTTTTCTCATCGCCGCCATCATTCTTATCTGGATTATACGACTCGTTATTATCCGAAGGCGCGCAAAGTTACGAAATGAAGGCAAAGATCTGTTTATTTAATATCATCAGTATTCATTTTCACCATATGACTTGGCACAGAATCGGATTTTGTCTTTGCTGCTTCATGGTGTAAGATTATACACACGATGAAAACGATTGCCATTCTGGGATCGACAGGATCCATAGGTCAGCAGACTCTAGATGTTATCAGGCAATTCCCTCGAAATTTCAAGGTGCTGGGGCTTGCTGCCGGTAATAACACGAAGCTGTTGGAATCACAGATTGACGAATTCAAACCGAAACTCGTTCATTCTCCGCATAAACTGCACAGACATTTCATCAAACTGACATCTATGGAAGAGATAGCAAGCCATCCTGAGATCGATCTCATAGTCGTTGCCACTTCAGGAAAGATCGCTTTAATGCCGACTATTGCCGCAATACGAGCAGGCAAGAAGATCGGGCTATCGAACAAAGAGATTCTGGTTATGGCCGGACATATCATCACCTCAGAGGCAAAGAAATACAATGCACAGATTTTACCTATCGATAGCGAACATAGCGCCATATGGCAATGTCTGCGTAATGAAAGAAATTCCGTTTCAAAAATAATACTCACAGCATCCGGAGGCCCCTTTTATACGTTGAGCGCCAAGGCGCTGGCTTGTGTAACACCGGCACAGGCGCTCAAACATCCAACATGGAAAATGGGACAAAAAGTAACCATCGATTCGGCAACATTAATGAACAAAGGATTGGAGATAATAGAAGCCCATTGGCTTTTTTCTATGCCGTTTGATAGAATCGACGTCATTATTCATACGAAAAGCATTGTACATTCTCTCGTAGAATTTGCCGACGGATCAATAAAAGCCCAGCTCAGCCATCCTGATATGCATCTGCCGATTCAATATGCGCTCTCTTACCCAAAACGACTATCTAACACACGATACCAGAGAATGGATTTAACGAAGGTGGCGCAATTAAGATTTGAACCGGCGCCTTTTAAGAAATTCCCCTGCCTCTCATTAGCCATCGAAGCAGGAAAGAAAGGGGGCACGTATCCGGCGGTGCTCTGCGCTGCCGATGAAGTAGCTGTAGAGTTATTCCTGACGGGACGAATACGTTTCACAGATATCGCACCGGTCATAGAGAAAACACTCGCCGCTCATACCAGTACTATTGATAATCCAAATTTGGATGAGATACTGGCATCTGATAGCTGGGCCAGAGATATTACAATGAATGACCACAAAATAAGGAAGTAATGATGTTGCTTACGATAGTTATATTTATTGCTGTGCTGGCAGTGCTTATTCTCGCACATGAGTTCGGCCACTTCATAACTGCGAAGATGTCCGATATCGAAGTGCAGGAATTCGGGCTTGGCTACCCGCCGCGACTTTTCGGCTTCAAGCGAGGAGAAACCACGTATTCGCTCAACGCCATACCTCTCGGCGGTTTCACCAAAATGCTCGGTGAAGAGGATCCCAACTTCCCTCGAAGCCTCGCCAGCAAAAGCATACCGATCAGGATGCTGGTACTCGCCGCCGGCTCGCTTATGAATCTGCTGTTGCCCGTTCTTCTCTATACAATCAGTTTTATGGTGCCTCACGCGGCATATATCGAGAAAGTGCAAATAGAAGAGGTCAACATCGGATCACCAGCACAAATTGCCGGCGTCTCGGCGGGAGATATATTACTACAGGTAAACGGGCGCCCAATTCAAAATCGCCAAGATGTCAGTTATCTGATACAGCTTAACCGCGGCTCGGATGTCACATTCCTTATTCAAAAACCTGATACCACGGACAAAGAGGTAATCGTTCATGCCAGATGGAGTCCGCCTGCGGGTGAAGGCGCTACCGGCATTAAAATAAAGGGGATCGATACCACTGAAACAACGGAATCGATCCCCTTCTGGAAAGCGATCCCGGACAGCTTTGTTCACTGCTGGGAGATATTGATATTGTTTAAAAACGAAGTGATCGGCTGGTTTACACAAAGCAGCGCCCCTGTATTAACCGGGCCGATAGGCATTGTACAGGTAACGGGCGAAGTGGCCAAAAACGGTCTGGTATCGATCTTGGAATTTACAGCCCTCCTGAGTATCAATCTGGCCATCATTAATTTATTCCCGTTCCCGGGGCTCGATGGAGGCCGTCTTGTCTTTGTTCTGCTGGAATGGGTCAGGCGAGGCAAACGTATCTCTCCCAAAAAAGAGGGGCTGGTTCACCTGATCGGTTTCTTTGCTCTGATAACGCTCATTATGGTTATCAGTTATTATGATATAGCGCGCATCATAGAAGGAGGCAGTTTGTTGCCTTGATTACTCGAAGAGTTGCCACGGCAGTAAATATAGGCAAGGTCACTATCGGCGGCGCTGCGCCAATCGCCGTGCAATCGATGACGAAAACAGATACACGCGACGCGGCGGCAACAATAGCACAGATATGCCAGCTCAAAGATCGTGGCTGCGAAATTATACGGGTCGCCGTGCCCGATGAAGAAGCAGCAAAAGCGCTAGTCTCTATCAAAAAAAACAGCCCGCTGCCGGTCATTGCCGATATTCATTTCGATCATCGGCTGGCGCTTGCCGCTTTACGCGCTCATGTAGATGGACTGCGGCTGAATCCTGGAAATATTCGAGATCCCAATCATATCGCTCAGATAGTCAAAGCGGCTAAACAACGGAATGTGCCAATCAGGATCGGCGTCAATGCCGGCAGCCTGCCGCCAACCACAAAACAGTACGATTCCATAGCAAGACGCATGGTCGATGCCGCATTAAGCGAGATAGCGCTTCTGCATAAAGAAGATTTCGGGTTAATAAAAGTATCCCTCAAGGCATTTGATGTACCGACAACCATTGAGGCATATCGAATCATGGCTAAAGAGACGCCTTATCCTCTTCATGTCGGCATCACAGAGGCAGGGCCGCCCAAAAGCGGTACAATACGCAGCGCCGTAGGGATAGGTATATTGCTGCATGAAGGTATCGGCGATACGATCCGTGTATCGATCAGTGCCGATCCAGTCGAAGAAGTCGATGCAGCCTGGGAAATTTTACGGAGTCTGAACCTGCGAGAACGAGGACCTCTGCTTATCAGTTGTCCCACATGCGGACGTTCAGAGGTAGATATCCTCGGCCTCATTGCGGCAGTTGAAAGAGAGCTCAAGCAAATCGATAAACCGATCAAGGTAGCCGTCATGGGATGCGTTGTCAATGGCCCAGGTGAAGCACGAGAAGCAGACGTCGGCATTGCCTGCGGCAAGGGCAAGGGGGTTATTTTCAGGCATGGTGAGATAGTACAGACAGTCGATGAAAGTAATTTCCTGCAAACTTTGCTGCACGAGATACGTGACCTTACAGAACACTAGACGAAACAGCCTGGATATGATTTAATTTCGGCACATTCCAAACAAGTTGAATAGTTATAAAAAGGAGGCAAGAATTCCATGCCAATGCAATGCGCGTTTCATCCTGATCGTGAACCCGTCGGAGCCTGTGTATCCTGTGGTAAGCTCGTCTGCATGGAATGCAGAAATCTCATCGGAGGCAAAACATACTGCCAGCCGTGCAGCGATATAATTTTTGCTGCTCAGCAAAAGGCTGCGGCAGCACCACCAGCAGCAACAACGAGCGCGTCTCAACCGAGAACGGAAACACCGCCACCTGTCATTGTTAATGTGAACCAGGCAGCAACACCAGCCTCATCTATCAACACCTCAGGCCAGGGCGCAGCATCAACGCTTCCTCCTGAGATACGAGGATGGAATTGGGGCGCCTTCTTTCTGAACTGGATCTGGGGCATCGGAAACAGCGTCTGGATTGCATTCCTGATGTTTATTCCGCTTCTGAACTTCATATGGATATTCGTGCTGGGAGCCAAGGGGAATGAATGGGCATGGCAGCACAAAAAATGGGATAGCATTGAACATTTCAAAAAAACGCAACATACCTGGGCAAAATGGGGTGTTATCTTATTTTTCGTGGGCATCGCCCTGTACGCCATCTACATTATCATAGCGCTGGTCATTGGCGGGTATTTCACACTATTGAATAATTAACTGCAACCAATCGAATGCCCTCCACATACAGCACAAAATAAGAATCACAAAGACACCGGAAAGGATAAGAGTGTACGCATGTATTTTTCTAAACTGTTCGGGAAAACATTAAAAGAAATACCGACAGAAGCTGACAGCATTAGCCATCAGCTTCTGGTCCGTGCCGGTATGATCCAGCAGGTTGCTGCCGGCGTATACGCCTATCTGCCATTGGGTTGGCGTACGCTCCGAAAAATCGAACAGATCATTCGGGAAGAGATGGACCATGCAGGCGGACAGGAGCTTATGATGCCATCGCTTCAGCCGCTTGAGATATGGGAACAGTCAGGACGATTACCGTCCTTCGGTAAAACGATGTTCACCATAACCGATCGCAAAGATCATAAACTGGCGCTCGGCCCAACCCATGAAGAGATCATCACCGACCTGGTGCGTCGCTATGTGCAAAGCTATCGCGACCTGCCGCTCCTCCCGTATCAGATGCAAAATAAATTCCGTGATGAGCCGCGTCCCAGAGGCGGACTGCTCAGGGTTCGTGAATTTATCATGAAGGATCTCTACAGCTTCGATATCGATGAGAAAGGTCTGGAAACCAGCTATCAGAAGATGATTCAGGCGTATAAAAATATATACTCACGCTGCGGGCTGCCCGCGGTCATGGTAGAGGCGGACAGCGGAGCCATTGGCGGCAAAGCATCCCATGAATTCATGCTCGTCACGGAAAACGGGGAGGATATGATTATCCTCTGTCCGAAATGTCACTACGCCGCAAATACGGAAAAAGCAAAAAGCATCAAGAAGAAACCCGATCCGGCAAAACCCTTGCCGCTTGAAGAGATAGCAACACCCGGCATCAAAACAATAGAAGAGGTGGCAGGATTCGTTGGTGTTAAAAAGAGCAACACTTTGAAAGCGGTATTTTATGCGGCTGATGGAGAGATCATCTTCGTCACCATCAGAGGCGATATTGAAGTCAATGAAACGAAGCTCAAAAATATACTCAAATGCAATGATTTGCACCTGGCTACCGATGTCGAAGTAAAAACAGCAGGGCTGATTGCCGGCTCAGCATCACCGGTTGGACTCAAAAACATCAAGATCATAGCCGATGAATCGGTCACATCAGGTAGCAATTTCGTTGCCGGCGCAAATAAACCGGACACTCACCTCA
>DNCV01000019.1 GCA_003484395.1 Dehalococcoidia bacterium | reverse complement strand
CATGTAGCCACTCGCAAGAAGCTCGTTTCGGAACGGAGTTAGCTTCGATTCCCAGAGCTACTGAGCGTAAAACTCTGAAAATAAATTCTGGAAGACCCGATAGAATATGAATTCCGTACGACTTGCGTTCCTTCTCTTGTTGATGACAGAGATATTGAAGAGATCAGTAATCTTGTCGGCAGGTCAGGATTATACACGTTGCAGCAATATCAACCCGAAAATACTCTTGATACCAGTTATGCCAGAATTATTCCTTATTCGCATGCAAGGCTTTTGGATTTTCTGGAAATAGCCCGTAAGAATACAGCCTCATGTAGATTGGTTGGTTTACGTTAGAATCATCGAAAGGATGAATATATGAACTACGATGTCGAAGTTAAACTTCTGGCTATTACCCCCTCCCAGTAGCGAGAGTCTGTTAAAAAAGGCAGGGCGGCTCTCATCAGTTCTGCCTGCCCCCGATCCACCGGTCGATTTGTGATCTCGCGGCCACGATTACCTGCTGCTTACTATCAACAGCGGCCTGTGCATTATAACCCTGGATGAAGCGCTTACCACCAGATGCCGGCATGATGCGAAAATCGGCATCGGTGAAGTTCCTTTGAGCCTTATCTCTCGGCGCCGCCGCCACTGAATCCTCCGCATCAAGACGAGCTTCTTCCTCTATCATTCTCTTGTAACTCATTGCCTTGTGCTTGGAGGCGTTTGCCTTCATCTTCGTCCCGGCTAATGCAATATGACCAAGTTTGACCAATCCCGCCTTCTGGCATAGCTTCAATACCTGTACAAACAAGGCTGCCAGAGCATGGAGATGATCTTNNGCGAAAGTCAGGGGTATTATTGGCAGCCAGTACACGAAAGGCAATATCCTCCTCCATTCTCTTGGCGATTTTTCGAGATGAAGGCACACCAATACAGTAGGCATAGAGCAATATCTTCACCTTTTTATTAAACAGCCGCACTCTATAATAGAGTGCTCAATATATATGTCGCTTCAAAAGACAAAGATCATGGTAAAAGTTCTTTATTCGGATCCAGCAAGCTCCACTTTACACCTTGCAAACTTCTTCAGAACGCTCCCAGAAAGAGAAGCGAGCCTTGGAGAAACTCTTGTTTCCTGTTTTTTATGTTTATGAACGAGACCAGCAATTTGTTTCTTGACGACTCCCCTAATCATTTTTCTCCAACTCTTAGCAGTCTTAGCTGACGTGTCCTTGACTATATGTACATATAGATGTACACTTATCGTTGAGCAGCAAGAGGAGACGCATGGCCTACCAGATTAAAATAACCCCGACAGTTTTTGAAACGCTGGAGGCCATAACTGACCGGCGCGCCCGTAGCGCTATTGTACGTCGTATTGACGCTCTGGCAGGAGAACCTGATAAGCTCGGAAGGCCGCTACGAGGTTGGCTGGCAGGGTTCAAGAGTATGCGGGTTGCAGGACAACGATATCGCATAGTATACAAAGTTGATAATGAGAATAAACATGTTCTTGTTTATATGGTCGGAATACGCAAGGAAGGCAGCCGGAAGGATATATATGCTCTAGCTGAGCATCTTATACGGCGGGGGTTGATACAGGAGGAATGACATGACTATGGCGAGGGAAACTAAAGAGCTGACAACAGTTGATGCACGGCGGAAATTGACCAGGTTGCCGGAAGAGCTGGAGGAGACACCAGCTACCGTAGCTGTAACCCGGAGGGGGAAACCGGTGCTGGCGATTATGACATGGGATGACTATCAGGCTATTCTGGAAACCATGGAAATCCTCAGCGATGACAAAGCGGTTGAGCAGTTGCGCCGCAGCATCAACGAGGTAAAGGAGGGGAAAACAATACCCTGGCAGGCCGCTAAAGCACGACTGGACGTTTAAAACCTGACTTTCCAGAATTAGCGTCCCGTCTGTAATTTTTGTATCAATGGTAGCGCTTTTAGTGGAACATCAGCTTCCGCAGTATATTCCTTGCCATTAATGACGACAGTGCCCGACCGGACTGTTTATAAGCAATTTGTAGCCCCGCTGGCGGTTTTTACTTTCCAAATAAAAGCCATGCTTACTATTCTAAAGCTATTAGTGTCCTGAAATCACCCCTGTTCGAGGCTAATTGAGTGGTTAAATTGGGTCAAGTGGGAAAGTCAGGTTCTAATATCCAAACATACGAAAGTTGCCAAGGATTCAAAGAATATGCTCACATCTGGATTCGAAGGGAGCGGCATATTTAGTTTTGCACACAGAGTTGCGTCTTTTGATCTGTTTTTATGCCTTCAAATGTCTTTTGAGCTCTTCAATGCTTATAGTAGGAGCATTTTGTTCGGCTTTTTTAGCTTCTCTAAGGCAGCGAAGATTCTGATAATCATCGAGTTCTTCCTGAACTTTCAGGAACTCCTCATAAGGCATAACCACATACTCTCTTTTACCATTCTTTTTTATTATTTGTACATTTAGTGCACCCATAATTTAGCCTCCGCTCATTGGTATGCTTCGCGACGATGCCGAATTCGATAGATAATTATCGTTTCCTTCTCGATCTCAAAGAGAACCCGATAGTCACCGACACGTAATCAAAATTCAGGTGTCGAATCGGTTAAATGCTTAACATCTCCTTGAAGATTGTCGCTCAGTGCTTCGATTTTCTTTATAACACGTGATTTAAATCTAGAGGTAATAGATTCAATATCCTTTATTGCCCGCGGTTTAAACTGAATCGAATATTTCACTTTTTCCTAATTACCCAAGGCATATAAACTTTTCGATAAGGAATTCCCCGCTGACATCATTATAACAGTTCCTTTTCTGATTCAAAATCTACGAGCATATGTCGTACAGAATAGAAATCCACATCTTACTCTATATCCAGATGCTCTTTAAGAGCACTGTGTATTTCATCCCGGAGTTGAATATCATCAAGATAGCCTATCAACCTACCGAGCCGTTGCTTTGATATTGTTCGTATCTGATGAGTCATGATAATGGATTTCAAGGGCTGCCCTGCCCTTCCTTCCGGCAAAAGAGTTTCAGAAGGATATAGCTTGCCCTAAGCTTGTTATTGCTCTTACACACCATAATATATATAATTATTGTGGAATGATATGTTGAGGACTACAATGGTTAAAAAAGTGATACAGGTTCCTGTTGATGAAGCTTTGCTTACCGCTCTGGACCAATTATCCAGGAAACAACGCAAAGCCAGATCGGAATTTATTCGCCAGGCCTGCCAGCGCTATATAGAGCAATTGGAATCTGAAGAATTGGACCGATTATATCAGCATGGCTACGAGAGCTTGCCGGAGGAAGCGGAGACAGGAGAGGCTCAAATAGCTGTGGCTTGCGAAGTTTTACCCAGGGAGCAGTGGTAAGTGCGCCGCGGAGAAGTGTGGTGGGCTGAACTCCCTCAACCTGCCGGTAGACGTCCGGTAGTCTTGCTATCTCGAGATGCTGCCTACAAAGTAAGAACCTCGGTTACCGTTGGGTTAATTACCCGTACCATGCGTGCCATCCCGGTCGAAGCGCCGCTTAGTACGAAAGATGGAATGTCTCAACAATGTGTTGCTAATCTCGATGATATCCTCACCATCCCCAAAACCAGACTGGTTGAGCGGATCACTACTCTATCTTCTCAAAAGATGAGCGCTATTGGCAAAGCGATATTTTTTGCCCTTGATTTAAAGCCATAGTGTCCATTGACCTTTCCCGTTAAACATCTTCCATGAAAGTAAGAGATTTCGTGTATATTTTCAGGGGATTAATAGCGAATTCCATATCATATGTGCCAGCTCGGTGTTGAAGATCTGTGACTACTAATTCCTTCACCTTCTCACTGAAGAGTTGCTAGCACCAATTATTCAATGATCCCTCCTCCTAAGGTTATATCACCATCATAAAACACAACCGACTGTCCCGGGGCAATCGCTTTCTGCGGCTCTTGAAACACAATCTTCAATGTATCATCACCCAAAAGTGATATCTCTGCCTCAGCTCCGGGATGAGCATACCGTATCTTTGCTGTAAGTCGGGAGCGTTGCGCCGGAGCTCGGCCGCTGATCCAGTTGATATGCGAAGCGGTAAGCTCTGAGCGATACAAATTGCATTCCTCACCGACAACCACGGCATTCTTCTCAGGCAGAATTGCGATGACGAATAGCGGATTCTTTGCCGTTACACCTAACTTGCGCCGCTGCCCGATCGTATAGAATTGACTGCCTTTATGCTCGCCTATCGTTCTCCCCCGGACATCGAGTATCGGCCCCGGCTTTATCATCCCTGAGATGCGCTGAGATAGAAATCCCGAATAATGATTATTCGGGATAAAGCAGATATCCTGGCTCTCCGCTTTGGCGGCAACCGGCAAATCCAACTCGCGAGCTATTTGCCGCACCTGCTTCTTTTCGAGATGTCCGATCGGCAACAGCGTATGTCTCATTTGCTCCTGTGTAAGCCGGTACAACATGTATGTCTGATCTTTATGGTGATCCATACCTCTTTTAAGCAGGTACCGACTATCGTTATCGTCCCGTTCGATTCTGGCATGATGCCCGGTTGCGAT
>DNCV01000070.1 GCA_003484395.1 Dehalococcoidia bacterium | reverse complement strand
CATCTGTGAACATGCATTATCAACAGTGGACAATAAGCGCATGCAAAGCACTTGCCATTCGGGTACGCAATACCTGTAACGGATATCGGCTTCCCGAACCTTTGCGGTCGGCATGTCGTGCTGCAAACGGTAAACTATAGAAACGCATATACTATATATACGGCAACGAAATAACAAGGAAAGAAAACTGAGGAATAAACAGCATGCAGGAAGAGCAAACAGCACTGAAAACCATGTCGCAGAGAATCTCTGCAATTATGGAGCGTCTTTGACATAGCAGGAAAAGAATCGTCAATACTCAAGCTTGAAGAAAAGACAACCCATCCGGATTTCTGGCTCGACCAGACGTCTGCGCAATCGACAATGCGTCATCTCGATTCGCTGAAGGAATCCGTCCAAACTTGGCGTACGATGGAAAAGAGCGTCAAGGATCTCATGGAAATGGCGTCGCTGGCAACGGAAGAACACGATGCAGCACTTGAAGACGAGATTCGGAATGAAACCGAAACCCTCAAGACACGTCTGGATGACCTGGAATTCCAACTGCTTTTAACTGAACCGTACGATGAGAGAGACGCAATATTAGCGCTGCATGCCGGTGCCGGCGGCACCGAATCCCAGGATTGGGCGGATATGCTCCTCCGCATGTATCTTCGATGGGCGGAGCGAAACGGATATCAGGCGGAAATACTCGACACATCACCGGGCGAGGAGACGGGAATCAAAAGCGCCACAATTAACATCAAAGGACGGTATGCCTACGGCTATCTCAAGGCAGAGCATGGTGTGCACCGGCTGGTCAGATTATCGCCATTTGATTCCGACCATGCTCGACATACTTCCTTTGCACTTGTCGAAGTTCTCCCCGAAGCGCAGGAGGAGACTGATCTGCAGATTAGCTCTGAAGAGATAAAAATCGATACATTCAAATCGAGCGGGCCCGGTGGACAGCATATGCAAAAAACAAGCAGCGCGATAAGAATAACCCACCTTCCCACAGGAATAGTTGTTACATGTCAAAGCCAGCGTTCACAGCATCAGAATAAGGAAATCGCACTCAAGGTACTGTACGCACGTTTGCTGGAAATAGAGCGAACCAAACAGGAGCAGGAGAAAGCAAACCTCAAGGGAGGACGCATCGATGCGGGCTGGGGCAACCAGATAAGAAGCTATGTCCTTCATCCCTACAAAATGGTAAAAGATCACCGCACCGATTATGAAACGAGCAATACAACTGCCGTCCTTGACGGGGCGCTGGATGGCTTCATCAAATCATACCTTCGCTCGCGAGTAGGAGCAACGAAATGAAAAAAATATTTTTTATCCTGGCGACATTCATCCTGCTGATTTCATCGCTTGTGCCGTCTGTAGCAACAGCACAGAATACAATACAGGTGATCGATAGCTCAGCCAGCGTCTTCTTCCCTTCGGCTCTGACGTTTAACATCGAGGCGGAAAACGCTGTTCCGATCACAAAGATTCGGCTTCACTACTACTCGGACAGGCTGAATTACGCACACGTGATAAGCGAAGCATGGCCTGTTTTCACACCAAACCAAAAGGTGAAAACCGATTGGATATGGGATATGAGGCGTTCAAGCTTGCCGGTGGGAGCCACAATACGCTACTGGTGGACAATAGAAGATGCAAACGGAAATAAACTTGTAACCCCTGAGAACTCAATCCAGTTTGATGACTCACGTTTCCAGTGGAAAAAACTGTCCGAAAACGGCATTCTCCTTTTCTGGTATAAAGGAGACGACGCATTTGCCAAAGAGCTTATGGATGCCGCACAAAAGGGGCTTGAGCGACTCAGCAAAGATACCGGAGCCACATTAAAAACAACCGCAAAACTATATATCTATGGCAGCACGGAAGATCTGCAAAGCGCGATGCTGTTTCCCAGAGGATGGGAGGGCGGATTCGCCGCATATGAATACGGAACCATAAATATCGGTATATCAACACAAGAGATCGCTTGGGGGAAAAAAGCTATCGCCCATGAGCTGGGACATCTCGTTACACACCAAATAACATTCAGCCCTTACGGCGACCTTCTGCCGGTATGGCTTGACGAAGGATTAGCAATGCATGCCGAAGGACAAATCGATCCGTCCGATAGAAAACTTATCGACAGGGCAATCTCCATGAACGCATTGATCTCGTTACGCAGCTTAGCCAGCCCGTTTTCAACAGATGCCAGCAAAGCAGCTTTATCATATGCACAAAGTCAGAGCGTCGTGGAATTTTTAATATCCACCTACGGACGGGAACAGATGGCAAAACTACTTCATCTGTTCTACGAAGGCAGTACAATCGACGATGCTCTTCAAAAAATATACGGCGTGGATCAGGACGGACTGAATACAATATGGCTGGCAAGCATTTCTTCACCGGCAACTATCACCAGAGCGCCGGATCAGGGCGCGCAGGTAATGACCGAAATGCCTCTTTATCAATCCGAAGATATGCAGGGCTACAGGCAAAATCCGACATATCGTCTTTACCGCCATTAAGGAAAGGTATCCATGAAAAAATCGTTCACGATACATGACCTCCCCGTTGCAGAGCGACCTCGAGAAAGGTTGTCCAGGCTCGGAATCGAAGCGTTATCCACCCAGGAGATCATCGCATTGATTCTCGGCAGGGGAACGGCAGGGGAATCCGTTACCGTCCTTGCACAGAAACTTTTGAGCACATTCGGCAACACACGAAATATGGCTGCAGCTTCAATTGAAGAGCTTGTCAAAATCAAAGGTATAGGCCCGGCGAAAGCAGCACAACTGAAAGCGGCGTTCGAACTAGGCAAACGGGCGGAGTCCTCGCCTGATGAGATCGCCCCGCAGATAACGACACCGGAAAGCGTCATCAGAGAAATTCGACCGTTATTGAAAGGGAAGAAAAAAGAACACTTCGTACTGGTATCGCTCAATATTAGAAACCACATAATAAACAGGCAAACGATCTCCATCGGCAGCCTCGACTCAAGCATCGTCCATCCCAGAGAAGTATTCAAGGAAGCATTGAGGGTAAGCGCTGCATCGGTTATCTTTATCCATAACCATCCTTCGGGCGACCCGTCGCCGTCGGAAGATGATATCGCGCTGACAAAACGGTTAACAGAAGCGGGGAAAATACTGGGGATCAGTGTTCTCGATCATATCATTATTTGCGATAATGCCTACATAAGCATGAAAGCAAGAAATCTGTTTTAAGGCAGGAAAGAATGCTAAAAAGATATCGTATTCTCATAGCAGCAGTCATCGGAATTATCACTTGTCTATCAATGATATCATGCGGTTTTCTCGATCTGACATGTGTCGCGCCGCATCAGAGGGAACCGTCGACGCTCTATCTCTCCGATAGCGGGCCTTTAACCCTCGATCCGGCGATATCCGGAGAAATGAGCTCCCATACATATATTACACAGATATTCAGCGGATTGTTCCGCCTCGACGATGCGATGCAGCCGGTAGGCGATCTCGCCGATACGTGGGAACGCAGCCAGGACGGAAAAATCTATGTGTTCCATCTCAAAAAAGAAGCCAAATTCCACGACGGGAAACCGGTCACCGCACAGGATTTCAAATACTCATGGGAACGTGCCTGCAATCCCGCAACCGAATCGAGAACAGCCTCAACATATCTGGGAGATATTGTCGGAGCCAGAGAGATGCTTCAGGGAAAAGCCAATACCATCTCCGGCGTACAGGCAATTGACGATCAGACACTTAAAGTGACGATCGATGCGCCGAAAGCTTATTTTCTCGCCAAGCTGACCTATCCGACATCCTTCGTCGTTGACCGCGCAAGCGTTGAGAAAAGCGAATCGTGGTGGCAGCAACCGAACGGCACAGGTCCGTTTAAACTGAAAACATGGATAGAAGATCAGCATATCGTTCTCGAACGTAATGATAGTTTCTACCGTGAGCCGGCAAAGCTCACACGGATCGAATTCCAGTTGCTTGCCGGTTCTTCAATGTCACTGTATGAAACAGGAGACATCGATGTCGCACCGGTCTATTTATATGATATAGACAGAGCACAGGATCCCAAAGGCCCCTTTGCCGGGGAATTGCTCGTCTCCCCTCAACTGAGCCTCGAATATATAGGATTTAACACGCAAAAACCGCCTTTTGACGATGTCTATGTAAGACAGGCATTTTGCATGGCGGTGCATAAGGAGAAAATCATCAAAATTACACAGAAAGGCATGGTCACCAATGCTCATGGCATCCTGCCGCCAACGATGCCTGGATATAATAAAGACCTTAAAGGATTTGAATTCGACGTCGACAAAGCCAGAGCACTGCTGGCAAAATCAAAATACGGCAACAGTTTACCCCCGATCATCATCACACAGTCAGGTGCCGGCAACTTTATCCCTCCTTATCTCGGGGCAATCATTCAGGACTGGGAACAGAACCTTGGCGCAACGATAACAGTTCGCCAGCTAGACCCTGAGATCTTTTCATACTATCTTGAAAATGAAGTCGACAATATGTTTGTTTTCGGATGGATTGCCGATTACCCGGACCCGCAGAACTTCCTCGATGTGCTGTTTAATCCGGAGGCAGACTATAACTACACAAAGTATAAAGACCCGGCACTGACCGCACTGCTCAATCAGGCGGGAACTCATCAGGACAGCGCTGCAAGATACAAGCTTTACCAGGAGGCTGAACGGATACTCATCGATAATGCAATCTGTTTGCCGTTATGGTTTGATACTGATTACACCTTGATTAAGCCGTATGTAAAAAACTACAAGCTGGATGCACAGGGAACACCGACATTGAGCTCTGTGTTCCTGGACGAATAAGGTATTACCTGCATCTCCGTCATTTAAAGGATAGCGCAGAATTAATAAAACTATTGATTTGCAAGCTATTTTAGCGTAGAGTATTATGCGTTAATATATGATATGCTGCGCACTTCAAATAAATACTATCGTCATATCGCTTATTGGGAGGCCTGTATAATGAGAAGAATATTCTGGATTGCATTCATCACACTGATATTTACTACAGTAGCCACGCTACCGCTACCTGTAATTGCCGCTGATAATACTACTTCGAACAGTTCCTCTGATTTTTGGACAATGTTCCCCGTACCTGTTTGGCTTATTTTCGGCATTGTTGTTGGGGTGCTTGTCATGTTAGTAATAGTGATGCTTGCCACACCAAAGAAAAAGAGACCTGCCGACACACAACACAGCGGTCAATCGCCAAAGAACAGCCCACAAACAGGAATGCCGCAAGATATGAGACAACAGCCAAGACAGCAGATGCAACAACCACTGATGCCCGGTCAAATGCCCGGACCACAGTCGGGACAACCTGACCAGATGGAACCGATGGCTTCCATGCAAGGGCAACCCATGCCGCGCCCTATGCAGGGGCAACCC
>DNCV01000032.1 GCA_003484395.1 Dehalococcoidia bacterium | reverse complement strand
AGCAGAAGAATTGGAACGTGATCAGGCGTGTTGTGGGCTACGGCCGTTATAGCTCTCACGCTGCATTGGAAGCGCTAAACGGCGTGTATGACGATCTTCGACTGTACATGAACTTTTTCCAACCCGTGATGAAGATAGTATCCAAAACGAGGCATGGGGCCCGAGTGCACAAAACATGTGACACGGCACAGACACCTTATCAACGCCTGCCCAAATACAATACCCTGTCTGAAAACAAACGCACTGAGCTGATGGACCTGTATTATTCCCTTAACCCAGCTACTCTTCTTGATCGTATTAACAACAACCTGGAAAAACTCTGGCAACTGGAAGATATTGCCAACGGCCGCAAACCATTCAAAATACACAAGATTCAGGCAACCTGATTTATAACGCAATGATAACCGTTTGGGTAACAGTTTATTTTGACGCAACACGTATATCGTTGCAATTAGCGCTATTTCAGTTTTCCAGCAGTGGAAAGACATCCCTGATCATTACCTTTTGAATGGCCATATCCTTGTCAGCGGGTAATCTAATACTTGCAATCCTTCGTTGCGCTGACTGGAGAGCCTTTATATCCCCTAGCGCCTGTGCAGCAGCGATGATCCCGAACGTATAAGGAGCGCCGGGAACGGGAATGTCGCTTTCTGTATCAATAACAATCTGGAGAAATATACCCGATCCAGGACCACCTTTGTGAAGCTGTCCCGTTGAATGCAGGAATCGTGGCCCGTAGCCGAGAGTGGTGGCTATACCGTATTTCTTGGTAATTCTCCGGCGCAGCTCCGTCAATTGTTCATCTGTCTGAGGCGTTTGGCGCATATAAGCCATAATGGCACAATAATCATTTTTTTCTACCCCGGCAAACAATGCCGAAGGCGATTGAATATCAGTATTCTCAGGCAATCTCTGAGACCGGGCATATTGATCTAAAATGCTTTCGGTCTCACGTTTCGACTGTTGAACATTCGGCTGGTCAAAAGGATTGATTTGTAATAGAGCGCCGGCAACAGCCGTAGCGAACTCCCAGCGGTAAAACTCAGCGCCAAGGTCATAGATATCCTGTATATCTATTGTCAATATCGGATGACCCGACGATGCCAGCGTTTTGATCATATTGTCGGTAATCGAATTATCGTCCTTCTGACAGCGTAAATAGACGAAACAACGATCTTCTCCATAGAGAAACACATCGTAAAGCGGCTCATCGACGATAGGAATGATCCCTTTGCCTTCTTTCCCTGTACTCTCGGCAATGAGCTGTTCCAGCCACAGCCCGAAACTGTGAACAGATGGCGATGTGAACAGCGTAAGTTTGTCGCGCCCCTGTAAAGCCAGAGACCCCATGTACGCTCCGAGATGCACAGCAGGATTATCCTGAATTGGAACGTGAGAAGCACATGCTGCTTTCATGAGGCGTGAACGTTCAATGAGAAGATTGATATTTATGCCTGCGGCAACTGCAGGCGCCAGACCGAAATATGACAACACAGAATATCTGCCACCGATATCAGCAGGATTGGTGAATACACGGCGAAATCCGTCTCGGGCAGCAATATCAGCCAGTGGTGTGCCGCTATCGGTAATCGCAATGAAATGCTCCCCTGCTTTCTCGGAGCCGATTGTCGATTCGATCAATTCTCGAAAGTAACGGTAAAACATCAACGGCTCCGTCGTGGAACCCGATTTTGAGGAAACCATAAATAGTGTATGGTGGAGATCGATGGAATCTTTCACGAACCGGATTGAATCGGGTACGGTCGAATCAAGTATTATCAGTTCGGGGAAACCGTGAGTTGTACCGAATGTTTGCCGTAATACCTCTGCACCCAGACTGCTTCCCCCCATGCCGAGCAAGACAATATGTTTAATGCCCGAATTTGCGATATCAAGGGCAAAGGATTGCAAAGCTGCCAGGTGTTCGCGCATCAAGTCGGCAACGGTTAGCCATCCCAGACGATTGGTTATTTCCGCTGGTTGCGGCTTCCATACGGTATGATCTTTCTGCCATATCCGCCTGACGATATCACGGCGGTCAAGATCGGAAAGAGCAGATTCTATGATCGTTTTGACAATGTTATCGTGCCTCATGCTCATATCACATCAATACTATACCGCCATTGCGAACAGATATGATCTATTGCCGAATAAATGAATCTCATCCCGAATCGACCATATGACGGGCAAGCATCGCTGCTCCGATAGGTCCCGCCTGATCGCCCAAGGAGGCGGTAACGATCTGCAGTCTTTCTACAGCAGACCGTAAAGCATTTTGTCGAACAATTGCATCTGATTTGGCAACATAATCGGGCAGACCGGCAATAACACCTCCACCCAGAATAAGCACACAGGGATTGAGCATATTAACTAAGGAGGTCATGCCGGCAGCGAGATAATGTGCCGTCTCGGCTACAATCTGGCCAGCCAGAGGATCAGCCTCCCTGTAGGCCTGTGTTACCGTTGCGGCTGTTATTTGCGTTACATCGCCGGCGAGGTCAAGCAATCTACGTCCGTTTTCAGGGTCATTCATCACGTATTCCTGGGCTCGTTGAGCAATTGCCCAACCTCCTGCATATGCCTCGAGACAACCGGAATTTGGACAGCGACATGGTCTCCCTCCGGCTACAATAGTCGCATGTCCTATCTCTCCGGCTGCATTATTGCATCCTTCGAGCAATTGTCCACTGCTTACAATGCCACCACCAATGCCTGTTCCAATAAAAAGGCACACGAGATCATCGATGCCGCGCCCTGCACCGTATTTCCATTCTGCCCACGTTGCTGCGCGCACATCGTTGTTGAGAATCACCGGTATATGGAGTGACTCTTCGAGAATGGATTGCAGCGGAACATCGTGCCAGAATAAATTGGGGGAAAAACGGACAATTCCCGATTCTTTATCGATCTGACCGGCAACACCGACTCCGATGATATCCGCCTTTCTGCTTGTCTCTCTGAATAATGTCTCGATAGCTATGATAACGGAAGCGATTACCTCCTGCGGCCCCTTGTGTGCGTATGTAGGATGCTTCGATGATGTGATGACAGTGCCATCGGAGGCTACAATTGAAATGTCAACCTTTGAGCCCCCCAAATCTATACCTACTGTCAGTGATTCATTTTTTTCTGCAACAGGATTGGATACCATATAGCAATCTCCTGTTTTCTACTTTTGATATCGAAAACGTAGCCTGTTCTTTAATTCTTATATTTGTGCAGCTACCACATACATTTTCGTTGTATATTCGTTGTATATTCTTTGAGCATTCGTCGAGCGGAAAACTGGGGGGCAACTGATCTGATAGCTTCCTTAGCGACTTTTATCCACCCATGCGGTATATTCTGATGATCTCTTTCATAGTACAGAGGCACTATTTCTTCCTCGAGAAGTTTATATAATGATAAGGCGTCAATCCTGTCTTCCTCATGTTGATCGACACTTTTTTCTCCGATCGTCCATCCGTTCGCACCGTTATATCCCTCTACCCACCATCCGTCGGGGACGCTTATGTTTGGTATACCGTTAATTGCAGCTTTCATACCGCTTGTCCCGCAAGCTTCCTGAAGGCGTCGTGGCGTATTTAACCAGACATCGACACCCTGTACCAGATAACGGGCCATGTGCATATCATAATCTTCAACAAATGCTATCCGTCCAAAAAAAGCACGATCTTTAGCCAGATTGTACACCCGCTGCAACAGATGCTTGGAAGCATTGTCGGCAGGATGCGATTTTCCTGCAAAAACTATCTGTACCGGACGCAGGGGATTCGTCACTATTCTTTTCAGCCTCTCGATATCGCTAAAGATCAGCGCCGGGCGTTTATACTCGGTGAACCGTCGGCAAAATCCTATTGTCATGGAATCAGTGTCGAGCAACGCTCCTGTTGCCAGCACCTGTTCGGCAGTCGCTCCTTCAACATTCCATAATTGCTGGGCATGCTCACCGATGATATGGAGCAATTTCCTTCTTAGTGTCTGTCGTGCTGCCCAAAATTCGGAATCCGGTATTTCATTGATGCGCTGCCAGACACGGGGATCATCATGCCTTTTCATCAAGTAATCTCCCAGATACTTTGACAGCAACTCATATAATTCGGGAGCAATCCATGAGGGGAAATGAATCCCATTAGTAGTATGGGTAATGGGAATATCGTCTTCATTGACATCAGGCCATAATTGTTGCCACATGCGGCGTGTTACCTGTCCATGAAGTTGACTGACGCAGCATCGATGATCCGACAATTTCAACGCAACAGTAGTCATATTGAATGATCCGGTTTCCGAACCGCTTGTTTGCCCCAGTGACAGAAAATCCTGCCGGTCGATTCCCAGATCATTCCAATAGCCATTTATATATTTATCAATAACTGAAGTTGCGAAGATATCATGCCCCGCAGGAACAGGGGTATGAGTAGTAAAGATGGTATTTGCCTTAACAATTGATACTGCATCTGTGAATGACTTGCCCTTTTTTACCTCTTCCCTTACCCGCTCTACCATCATGAAAGCCGTATGTCCTTCATTGGCATGCCAGACGACCGGATTAATTCCCAGTTTCCTTAAAAGTTGAACTCCACCTATACCAAGCAGCATCTCTTGCTGAACACGCTGATCACGATCAGCAGCATAGAGGCGTGCCGATAACATCCTGTCGAACGGCACATTCTCTTCGACACCGGTATCGAGCAAATATACCCTTACCTGTCCCAAATTAACCTGCCATGCCCGGTAATAAAGAGGGTTGTCCCGCAACTGGATCGACAATACCGTGTTGCCCTCCTTATCCAAAACAACGGGATGAATAGGCGCCTGATTGAAGTCAAGTTGTTGATAAAGCTCCTCCTGCCAGCCTTCATTCGATATCCGTTGT
>DNCV01000053.1 GCA_003484395.1 Dehalococcoidia bacterium | reverse complement strand
ATCGAGTAGCGTGCAAAGACGTACAGAAGAAGGATTCTTTGTCTTTAGATGACTGATGAGAAATGAGACGGTGAGGCCTGTATCCACAATATCCTCTATGATGAGAATATCCTTACCTTCAATCGGCAGCGTAGTGTCCTGTAGAAGCTGAACGTTGCCTGAAGAAGTTGTTTGAGATCTATAGCTTGATAACTTTATAAAATCGATTTCTACGGGCATATCAAGCTGACGGATCATATCGGAAAGAAAAATTACTGACCCTTTTAAAATGCCAAGCAATAACGGGCTTTTACCACGGTAGTCCTGCCGTATTTCATCGGCAAGCTCTGCGATTCTTTTGATGATTTGTTTTTCAGGGAAAAAAATCTGTGGTTTTATCATTACGCTATGATTATAACAGCAGTAATTCCATTGTGTCTATTCGGTTATATCTTTTTGCTGAGAACAGCGGGATGAAAGCGATAGACACATTGACTGCATTCCGCAGCGCTTCCGAGGTAACATAATCTGTCGATCCTTTGAATTGATCGAAACCTGATTGCTTCATGATGGTTATTCCTCCTGAGACCGGATTAAAAATTACCTCCAGTTGATTCTGGAGGTAATCATCTGGTACTTTGTGATCCAAATTACGTTTAATTGTATTGTATCAAGCGGGGACAAATTTATGTTTTTATTCGCGGGGTTTGTCTTCGTTTTAGTAGTACTATGGTTAATATTACTATTGCTGTGACTGCTATTCCTGCAAGGATCAATAAAATAGTGTTGGAATGAATTGGCAATGGCTGGGCAGGTGTTTTGCTCTCACTGGCAATGCTGAAACTGGAGGTTGCGCTCGCCGGTCCTGACGCCGGAGAAATCGCTCTCGCCTGCCAGTAATACGTTGCTCCGGGTTCCAGTTTTCCTTCATACTGGTAGCTGGTTCCTGCAACGGTCTCCTGTATGACAATACCGGTGAACACGCTGTCGCCGGCAACGGTTAATTCATAGGCAGTGATGTCGTCTATCGGCGCCCATGTGAAAAGGGGGCTGGCATCAACATTCACAGCGCCGTTTACAGGATTGACCGGCGCCGGAACTGCGATGACAGGTTGAGGTACAGGCGTGGCAGGTTGTATTTTGAAGGACATTGTCTGCGACCATTCTCCAGCGCCATACTCTCCGTTTTCAGCTCGCTTTACCCGCACCTTCCAATAGTAGGTTGTATTCGGCGTGATCCCTTCCTTTTTCGAAGGAAGCAATACGCTCGGCGTCATCGAGCCGCTCGCTACTACAACCGTGTATTTTCTTGTTGCCTGCACGAAATCCGGATCGGTTCCGACCCATAGCTCATATTCTTCGGCATGCGTGGGATGCTGCCAGGTAAATTTTATATCGTCAATATCTCCGGCGGCATTGAGAAGCAGCGCTTCATTGGCTGCCGGCGCTACCGGAACAGGAGACTGGAACATCTGCGGATTAGTCGGTACTGGCATTGTCGGCTGTGGAACAGGCCGCACCGGTGTCAGACAATCGCAATACGCCCACAACCTTCCCATCGTAGCGGTATACGGTCTGTTGTCGATTGCCCAGAGATATCCGTTCTCTGATGACTTGAGTGCAACCGGCTCCCTGGTGAATGCCACTCCCGAAGACAATGACGCAGTCAGCGTATCCCATTCAATGAAAGGTGGCGCCAGAGCTTGAGGATTGAGTGTGCGATCGGCACCGCTGTTTGTTCCGTTGCACCATATCCCATATAACGTACCGATAGCTGCAAGCCCATAGAAACTTTGATTCGGCGGCTCCATGGAAACCCAGCCGGAGTTGCCTGCGGCATATATGCCTCCCAGTGGCGCATCGCTTCCTGCATATATAGCTTGATTCCCGGCAATAACCGGATGAATGTTGCCCGGGACAGGCACTGACAGCGTCTGTGCAAATTCACGACCGCCGTCGACGGAATAGGCGATTCTGCCCTGTCCTGACTCGCCGACTGCAACTATTCCTCTTGTATTTGCAGTTACGGTATGACCTGCAGTAAGGCCTGTATTGACTTTTTGTGCCCATTGCCATGATCCGCACGATCCCTGTCCTGTTCGAATAGAGGCATTTTCCAAAGCATGGAGTGTGGGGATACCGTTTATCTTAGTAGCTGTAAAATCGGTTATCGTGACACCGGGGAACGTGGCTGACCACGTTTGCCCCTGATCGAAAGATGCGTAGAGGTTGCCGGTTAACCGCGCAGCGACATAGATCGGCTGGCTCCCTTCGGGCGGGCCGATTCTTACTATAGTGTCATTAGATGTTGCCAGAAAGCAGAATACTCGCTCCCAGTTCTTTTGTGTGGGGAAACTGGAACTGCGCCAGACGCTATCAAACCCGGAGAATCCGGCGTTTGTATTAATTGTTGACAGATATACGGTATCAGCGCCGGCTGATGCAGCAACATCCGACAGAAAATTAATGTCGGTATCGATCAGTCCAAGCTGATTCCAGGTTTTTCCGTTATTAAGAGACAAAGAGAAAGCGGATTCATCGAGTGATTGTGTTGTCAGCAGCCCTCCCGGCCATCCTGCTGTATCGATGTTAGCGGAGCTGGTACCGCAGAAGGCTTGTCCGCCATCGATGCTCCAGATCACCTGTGCGCTGGCATTGCCGGAACCGGCGCCACCGGTCGGCGGCTTAGCCGATTTTTCCCACAGGATACAGGCCATTTGAGGACAGGTGACAAAGGGATTTGCAGAGTACCATGTATTGACCACGCCTGCGGATGGAATCGCCGATACTTCTCCGGCAAGCAATTTGCCGTTTCCGACTGTGCCATAGTAGGCGATGCTGGATATTCTTTTTGAGT
>DNCV01000098.1 GCA_003484395.1 Dehalococcoidia bacterium | reverse complement strand
ACTCCGACGGTGATCAGCAACTCAGTCTCAGGATCGTATCTGACGCCGTACATCGATTCAAGATGTCTGGACAATTCCTCTCGCAACTCGAGAAGTCCCCGGTTGGAAGTGTACATGGTATGTCCTTTTTCAAGTGAGTAGATGGCTGCCTCACGGATGTGCCACGGCGTCGTATAATCAGGTTCACCAACTCCAAGGGAGATCACTCCTTTCATAGTGGCCAGCAGGTCGAAAAATTTTCTGATCCCCGACGGAGATACACTGTTAACCTTGTCCGCTATAAATTGGCAAGAAGTTTTTGATTGGATTGATTTGCTTGTAGTCATGGATGGTCTCGCTGTTGTTTAAAGCGAAATCGGCAGACGTTTAATGTCCTCACCATCTGTTAAAATTTCGCCATCCTCCTTGTATTTTTTAAGGATAAAATGGGTTACGGTGCTTTGAACTGTCTCAAGCGGGGCCAGCTTTTGTGAAATGAAGACAGCGATATCCTGCATGGTTTTGCCGCAGACAAGTATAGCAAGATCATAAGCGCCTGAAGCCAGAAAGACGGAATAAGCCTGAGGGAAACGATAGATGCGTTCCGCCATAGCATCAAATCCGACATCGCGCTGCGGTACGATTTTTACTTCGACAAGCGCCCAGACTTGCTCCTGGCCGAGCTTCGCCCAATCTATAATAGTTTTATATTTCAGGATGACGCGGTCTTTTTCTGCTTTTTTAATAACCTTTTCAACTTTATCAACCGGTTCCCCCGTCATTTTGGAAATTTGTTTCGGAGTAAGGCGAGCATCTTTCTCCAGTATTTCAAAAATCTTTTTCATTGATATATCTCCTACCTCAGCCATTCACCATTTTGTTACATAATATTGAGTATTATAGCAGAGCTTTAAGCGCATCACATAGAACGAAACATGACCTTCGAAACTAAAATTATTCAGGCAATGGGAGGTTTCTGTTTGTGCCATTCCGTTGCCTGTTCATATGCATAGGCTGTTCGAAATATCGTTTCCTCGCCGAAGAAATTCCCGATGATTTGCATGCCGACGGGCAGATTATCGACAAATCCGGCGGGTATGGATACAGCAGGAACTCCGGCGATATTGATTGGCAGCGTGCAGACATCGCTCAAATACATCTGGACAGGGTCATTCGTTTTTTCGCCGATCTTGAACGGGACCGTCGGCGATGTCGGCGTGATGAGGGCATCGTATTTTTTGAATGCTTCCGTGAATTCGCGACGTATCAGCGTTCGAATTTTCTGTGCCTTGAGGTAATATGCATCATAGTAGCCGGCGGACAGCGCATATGTGCCCAGCATTATCCTTCGTTTCACCTCAGCGCCGAATCCGAATTGTTTTGTTTTCTCCATCGCTTCCCATATTGTTGATGCGTTTTGAAATGAAAAACCGTATTTTACGCCATCGTAACGCGCCAGATTTGCCGATGCTTCTGCAGGAGCCAGGATATAATATGCTGCCAGAGCATATTTTGTATTGGGAAGCGATACCTCCCAGTCTATGCTGGCGCCGAGCTGCTCCAGCTTTCGTATTGCCGTAATGAGAACGGTTTTTACTTCAGGCTGCATCCCTTCAACGAAATATTCTTTTGGGATGCCGAGTTTCATACCGCGAAGGTCGGGAACCAATGTCTTTGTGAAATCCGGCACTTCATTCGATACCGATGTGGAATCATGCTCATCGTGGCCTGAAATAGCATTCATGACCAATGCCGAATCCGTTACGGTTTTTGTAAATGGACCAATCTGGTCCAGCGAGCTGGCAAAGGCAACGAGTCCATAGCGGCTGACTCTCCCATACGTTGGCTTCAATCCGACAACGCTGCAAAATCCGGCGGGCTGGCGAATACTGCCGCCTGTATCCGAACCCAGAGCTGCCAGCGTTTCATCTGCGGCAACTGCCGCTGCTGAACCACCGCTGCTGCCTCCAGGCACCCGTTGCAGATCCCATGGGTTTGATGTGCAAAAAAACGCTGAGTTTTCAGTCGACGACCCCATGGCGAACTCGTCCATATTTGCTTTGCCTAAAATGACTGCCTCTGTTGAAATCAATTTGTCTATTACCGTAGCATTGTACGGCGGTATAAAATTTTCCAGCATTTTAGAAGAACAGGTCGTTCGAATGCCCTTTGTGCAGATATTGTCTTTGATCAGAATGGGAATCCCTGTGAGCGCGCCGGCATCTTTTTTTGAAGCGAGCGTTTTATCTGCCTTCTTTGCCATTTGCAATGCAGAGTCACGGCATACTGTCATGAAGGCGTGAACCTTATTATCGATCGAAGAGATGCGTTCAAGCACGGCATCGGTCAATTCTACCGAGGAAATCTCTCTCTTTTTCAGCATTGTTGAGGCTTGTTCGATGGAAAGTTTACATAAATTTTTCATGTCTTATTCCAGAACCGCCTTTACTTTGAAGTAGCCGGCTTCCTGCTGCGGGGCATTTGCTAAAATTTCATGTGGGGGATATGAATGCTTCGGATCGTCGGCTCTGAAAACATTATTCAGCGGAATAGATTGTGCAGTCGCTTCCAGATTTGCAGTATCCACTTCATTCAGTACCTCGAAGTTTTGTAATATCTGGGATAGCTGTATCCTGAATTTTTCGATATCAGCTTCACTTAATCCCAACCGGGCAAGCAATGCGATATGTTGTACCTCTTCTTTGCTCAGATTCATTGTGCGCTCCAGATGCCCAAACTTAATCGATAAAAGATGCGTATCATTATAGCACAGCGTCGCAGTGATGAAACCTCACGTATCGGAAGAAGTGGTATTTACTTGAGCTTACTCCATTGTAGCGCAGATATAGTTCAGAGGTTATTTTAATTCAGGGTTTCTTAACTGACGCAACTCCTCTTCGCTTAATGTGCTCTCCAATATAGCAGGAAATTTGGGAGGATAGAGTCTGTAAAGTGATTCGTACATTGTTGTAAGAACACTCTCAGTGTCTCCTGCCTTGATCCACGCATGCTGGATATGATCGATTGAGATAAAAACGGACCTGCAGTACTCACGCGAATTTACCAGCAACCGTCTTAACTCCGTCAGGAAACGGCCTCCGGAGGCGAAACGCAATCTCTCGTTATGTTGCTGGGCTCTGAAAATAAATTTGGTTGCTTCCTGTCTCCAACGCCGTGAGATGTTCAGTTCCTCGAATGCCTCCTCATATTCCCAGCCGCTTCTCATGGATAATTTAACGATAGCTTCCGTGAGGTAATTACAGCGCGTATCAATAATGACTTCAAGTATTCGTTCCAGCCCGTAGAAGCAGGAACTGTCAAGCGAAGCGTAATTCTGTATGAGATGTTTATACTCTTCCATCTCATCAAGTTGACTTATTAGCAGGTCAGTAAGGCAGTAGCAGTTAAGAAACGGACGTTTTTGTAATCCTTCATTCGGAAACCATCCCCAGTTGCAGGCGCGCTTGATTATTCGTGAATGGAGTACTATCTGATCATGGACAGGGAGTTTACTGAAATCATATTGCGCTTCAAGTAACTGACCTGCCGTAAGGTCAATTCGAGGTGATATGCCAAAGGTGGTAAGGAAGAAATTGCTCAATTTGGCCATGTATCGTCCTGGCTCCCAGAATATGAACGGTGACGGTCGAAAAATCTCTTGTGTCGCATCAAATTCTCTATACGTTCCCGCCTCCAACGGTGGATAATGCCCATCGTATCGAAGAACCAATCGTATCTCGGGTGCCCATGAGACCTGATGAAATCTGACGTGTTTCAAATGAGCAATATCCGGTATTACCCTTTTCTCTATATACTCGTCGGGCGATATAAAAGTAATTTTTGTATCGGCATCTGCAATGACATTCGTCCATGCATTCTGCATTATATCGAGAGCGATATCTCCGAAATCCATGAGTTCCAGGTCCTGAATATAGAGGATAAGGCCTTTATCGGGAGCTTCCTGCAGAGCCTGTCGAAGAACGCTTTCATATTCCGCAATGGCTGTTGTTCTGTCGATAGGAGCCCGAACAAAGCTACGCTCTCGATATTCTTCGGGCAGCACCCAGTAACGCCCGATGTTATAGCCCTGATTTCTCACGCCGTCTATTTTCCATTTTGTAATAGGTCGCCAGATATATTGAGAGACGGGGAAATGGCGTGGCAAAGCAATGATGTCCTGCCCGATAAGGAAAGGCTCATATTTCTCGTTTAATTCACCATCAC
>DNCV01000028.1 GCA_003484395.1 Dehalococcoidia bacterium | reverse complement strand
CGCAGCAGGGCGGCTACGGTCAGCAACAATATAGCAGGCAACAATATGGCGGACGGCAAGGACCACAGGCATGGGGAGCGCCGCCTCGCCAGTCATCATCTTCAGGGACAGTTCTGATCATCATGCTGATTCTGTTACTTATCGGACTTGCAGGATTCAGTTGGTGGGCATTCTTCGGAAATCCGCCATGGAAATCAGGGACAACGACGACGGTAACGACGCCAGCCAGCACAGGAACGCCGACGACAACGCCAGCCAGTACAGGAACGCCGACGACAACGCCCGTTGCAGACAGTGGCATCATAATCGGCGCATCGGTTTATGTAACAGCCAGCGCAACAAGCGTAGATATTGAATGGACGACAACCAAAGCAGCCAGCAGCCAGATCATCTATGAACTTTCGGAAAGCTGGGATCCCTCTGTAGATGCCACAGGTGCAAGTTTCAGCCTGTCTACTCCTGTAGCAGACGAGGGCGGAGTTACATCGCACAAGGTCACTATATCAGGGCTTACGCCAGATACCGAATATTATTACTACATTAAGTCAACTGATGGGAGCGGAACAACGTCACGGTATCCGGCGAACAACCCGGATGTTTTCATTACAACGAAGTAACGGAGATAGTATATTGCCGATTCATAACCACTATGACATAGAGTCGGCAATATACTATCAGATAGGTTTGAAACGAGTATAATTGTTGCGACATCGTGAAAATATGAAGATTGTCTTCACGAAGAAACCTTGTTAATGCTACGTGTAAGAACTTATGTCTAAAACTGAAGTCAACGTCAGTACGCAAGGTCGGATCCCGGGTGGCACACAGCGGGAAATAACATCTATTCTCTATGAATGTTTCCATAGATTTGGCTCTTTATCCCCTTATAAAATAGATGTCCTCCTTATAGATACTCAAGAGGCTATGCGACTTTTCCTGCGAGATGAAAAGCTCAGGATGGGTATTCTGAACACAGAACAGGGAAATGATGTTCAGTCTCTTATTTGCACACATGATATCATTCACAACAACCCGAGAATCATTGTTTGTTACGAACTATATAAAGAATTTTCGAAACTTGCCAGATTCGGTATACTGCGACATGAAGCCGCTCACATGGCGCTGCATGGTTCTTTGGAATTTCGTATTTTCAGAATACCGGAAGAATGCCGACATACAGCAACCATCAAGGGACTTGATATGCCAACACTCGATACAGCGTTAAACTATCTTGCCGCCGCCGTTATGGATATTGAAGCAACAAAATTCCTGATCAAACACGAATATATCGATTGCCAGGCACAATTTGCGTTGGAATTGCTTGAGCCATCAGATAAGGACAAGGAAACATGGAAAGGTATCAAACTAAATCGCCCGGCTAAATTCCTCTTTCTAACTGCGCTACTGAGGCCAATTTTATTTGTGCAACCGATATTGGACCTGCCGCGTTCCAAAAAATTTTCTGCTGAACGGCAGATTATGCTGAACGGCAAAATTGAAAGGTTCGTCGAATATCTGGAAAACACTGAACAAAATAAACTCGTACAAGTGGCCAACATCATCGCAGATAGTCTGACCGAGGATACACATAACAATGTAGATTCAACACTAATTCATGCATTGGCCTTGGCATAGACTCCTGTTCGCCGACCGCTTCGCCGCAGGCGATGCGTATCGAGGTGACAGCCACGATAACCGATCTTCTCAATACTATTGCTATCGCAATAACTCGAAGAACAATGCCATAAGCGTGCCTATACTTCAATTGTTAAAATATCTCTTTTTCTGTGATAATTAGTTTTAGGAGTATAGAGTTAAAGATTAGAAGGGGTACATAAAATATGGCATCCGGCTCATCAAATCATCAAATATCGAAACCTCTCGCCGATAATTTGCATTGTTATCTATGGTACGGTCACGGTAACAACTGCAATAGCTGTCTTTTTACTAATGTATTGGAGGGAAACCGCCCGCATATCCTGATTGATCCCGGACATACATTCAACGAGATGCAGGAAGACTGTCTCAATTCTCTCAGAGAAGCCATAAAAATAGATGGGTTCAGCATTGATGATGTCGGTTTAATTATTAATACTCACAGTCATATCGATCACTGTGAGGCGAATGATACTCTTTCACGGAAACATCCTATTCGGATAGCCATGTCAAAAAGCGAGGAGGATTTCCGACACACTCTGGGAGACAGAATGAACACAATGTTCGGTGTAGAATCTCCAAAATTCACTACATCACTATACTTACAGGAAGGAATACTTGCGCTGGGAAAGGAGAAGAAGAAACTTGAACTACAAGTTTTGATCACTCCGGGACATTCTCCTGGCTCGGTCTGTCTATACTGGCCGGTAAAGAAAGTATTGATTACCGGTGATGTTCTATTCTTCGGCAGCATCGGACGAACGGATTTCCCCGGAGGACAACTATCGGCATTGAAAGAAAGCATCAACAGGCTGTCGCAACTTGATATTGATACTATAGTGCCGGGGCATAACACAGAGCTCGGAGATATTATCAAAGGCAAAAACGTACATCGCAATTTCCAGGCTATTAAAACGTATTTCGGTTAAAAAGAGTTTAAAATTCGATGGAAATAGATAAAAAGATCCAACAAGCCATTGAACAAACGAAGGTGCTCAGATCTCCGGCACAGAACCTTGCCACATTCGGCAGCACGAACGTCTACTATTATTTAATCACCGAATTGATGGACAAAGTCAATATTGTTCGGGAAGGTCGCGTTATCGCTGCAAAACCTAAAATAGTGACGCCGTCATATCTCATTAATCTCGAAGGATTCAGCGGACAGGCACGGAGATTCATTGAGCTTATGGAAACACAAAACCCTTATGCACCAGGTATTTTTTACGCTTATAAAAATGAACCACGGGAAATGAATGTCGTCTCCGAACCGCTTGAACAGATAGTCGATGCCATTAACCAGCAAATAGATAATCAGAGAGACCCGCTGCGTGCTATCATCAGCGGTTTTGAAGAGCTATGGGATGTATCACTGATCAAATTCACCTATGAATTAACCAGTCGATCGTTCCACAAAAATATTGCAGAGTTTCAACAATACGGCCTGCTTAAAGTTGATGAGCAGGGAGTTCCCAAACATACTCGAGAGCAAATTGAAGAGCTCTTCGAAAAAGTGAAAGATGAGCCGCAGTATGCATCGGAGCTTGTGGCTGAGCTCAAACGATGGGGGCTTTTTGCTGAATATCAGGACAGGTTCCTCAGCCTCTTCAGAAAATAATACTTTTATTCAGATTTCGGTCTCTCTCTCGATTTGATAAAGATCAGCCCTTCGGGTCATATAACAGCGGATAATAAGGGAAAGAACGGGCGAGGCCGCATTGGAAGGATACCGAACTCGTGTTTGAGAGAAAAGGGCTTATATCAGCACTACAGCAGTTGCTCGTGTCCAAGCCACAAAGTGAAAGGTAATATGGCCTTAACTATACGCCGCATTCCTGTGTCGAATAACTGATATCCACAATTCGCCTATTATCGTCGATACTATAAATAACTCGGTACTGACCAACCCGTATTCGCCAAAAGCTTGATTGTCCGCGAAGTTTTTTACAACCGGGAGGTCTGTCGTTAAATGCAAGTCGCTCGACCTTTTTCAGTATCCGTGCAGCAACAATAGGAGTAAGGGCTTGAAATTCTTTCCTGGCTGAACGAGCAAAAACTATTTCATATGACGATGGCATTTAAGACCGGTCAGATATTTTCTTTTTGACCTCTTCTAGCGATTCACGTGGTTCAGATTCACGTGCTTTTGCTCGCAGAATATCATAGAAATCCTCCCAAATCTCTCCATACTTTTTAAGGTCAATCAGTACTGCTTTTTTCTGTCCATTATCGTCGATTAGAAACTCGACACCTTTTATCATTTTGACTCCTCAAGTCATCTCCTCAAAGGCAACAATTTATAACCTATAAATTATATCGAACCATTCTCCATATTTCGCAAAATGCATATTCGATTATAGACTTACTTTGCAGGCAAAACAAACCTGCCCATTGGGGGCCTGTGATCCATGAAGGCGATGTGGCCGACCTGCGTATTGGACGAGAGTTCCGTTCCAAGATACAGGTATGTCCATTCTACTGCAAAAGCTGTTATACAAATCTCAACTTTTTACCCGCTTTCGCAGCCTTTCCATGATCCACATGCGGGCCAGCGTGGTCGGTCCCACGCCAAGCTCCCTGGCCTCCCTCCTGATCTCCTCCCACTTGTCCGCGGAGAGACGCACGGGAATGACCTTGTCCAGCGGTTTTTTAACCTCTATCTGGACAACCTCATCGCTTTCATCCCAGGCATTGCCCCCCTCGATTTTCTTTATCTCTTTATCTATATCGGCCATTTTATTTGCCTCCGGTTGACTTCTTGTAAAGCTGCCTCTCGCTATCGGTCATCTCCCTGGCAGTGGCCACCTTGCAGATGCCACCTCCCAGGTTGACCAGCACCACCAGGATATACCTCCCAGATGCCGTCTGACTGAAGACCTTATACAGCCCCTCCCTGCCTCTTCTGACATGCCGTTTCTCCGATAGGCAGGCTTCCTCGACCTCATTAAAAGTAATACCGTGCTTGATCTCGATCTTATCCAGTATGTGGTCGTCAATCTCTAAAGACTCGATGTAAAGCACAGGTTTTTCCTCTTTTCACCATGAATTGTATACGTTATGTATACACTTGTCAATGCTGAGTGTCATCGAATGCTTCTATTTTATGTGTAGATAAGAAATTTACATGAGTGTATACTGCTCCCCATTAAGGCGGGCTGAAATTAAGAGAGTAAAATGGCTGG
>DNCV01000075.1 GCA_003484395.1 Dehalococcoidia bacterium | reverse complement strand
GACATTATCATAGAGTTTCGACATGCCCTGTTTGTCAGCGGCTGAAAAATATGATATTATTAGGACGCATTACCTTAAAACGATGTAAGTTGATCGCATATATTAATTTTCATCTGCTCAATTTTTCCTCTACATTCACGGTGATTTCTTTTCATTCAAAAATAACTTGGGGGTGTTTTCATGCTTCAAGACAAATCCTGGCACAATTTAAGCGCCGATCAAGCTCTCGAAGCGATTGGATCCTGTTATGAGGGCTTAAGCAACGAAGAGACGAAACGCCGGCTGCTCCAATTTGGCCGAAACGAGCTTGCGGAAAAGAAAAAGACGCCACCCTGGCTGCTTTTCCTGGAGCAATTCAAAGATTTCCTCATAATCATCCTTTTGGCCGCTGCTATTGTCTCAGCAGTGCTTGCGATGCTGGGTGAGGGCGATATGTGGGATCCGATTCTCATTATCATTATTGTACTATTCGCTGCGATTCTTGGATTTGTACAAGAGTATAGATCGGGGCGGGCGATGGATGCCTTGCGAAAGATGACAGCGCCGATGGCAACCGTCATCCGTCAGGGGAGTGGAGGTTCTGCTGAGGAAGAAGAGATACCATCAAGCGAAATCGTCCCAGGCGATATTATCATTTTGGAAGCTGGTGATCGTATCCCGGCTGATATGAGATTGATTGAAGCTGTGAGCATGAAAATCGATGAAGCTCCGCTCACGGGTGAATCCGTACCTGTTGATAAATTTGCTGATCCTATTTCAGGTGACATACCAATTGGCGACCGAAGAAATATGGCATACATGGGAACAACGCTTGTCTATGGGCGTGGTCGAGCTGTCGCTACAGCAACGGGAATGAAAACAGAGTTCGGTAAAATCGCCGGTTTGCTGCAGTCAGTAGAAATTCAGCCAACACCGCTTCAGATAAATTTAGACAAGGTGGGCAAGGTGCTCGGCATCGTCTGTCTGGTGATCTGCGGTGGCGTTGCGCTTATCGGGATATTGGAAGGATTGTTTGAGAGCTACCTCGCTGCTTTTATCTGGGGTGTCAGTCTGGCTGTTGCCGCAGTGCCTGAGGCCCTGCCGGCAGTCGTTACGATTTGTCTTGCTCTGGGTGTGCAGAAGATGTCAAAACGCAATGCCCTCATCCGTGAGTTGCCAGCGGTGGAAACTCTTGGCTGCACTACGTTTATTTGCTCCGATAAAACCGGAACGTTGACCCAGAATGCAATGACAGTGAAGAAGATTTATACGGACGGTAGAACGATTGATGTCAGCGGTGTGGGATACGAGCCGAAAGGCCAGTTCTCTGTGAATAATGATCCTGTAAAACCGCAGGAGGATCCGTGTTTAAATCAACTGCTTAGAGCAAGCATTCTTTGTAATGATTCAAGGCTTGTTCATGTTGATAATACCTGGCAGGTCAGAGGCGATCCCACAGAGGGCGCTCTTGTTGTTCTGGCTGCTAAAGCCGGCATAAATGTTGATGAGGAGATGCACGCTCCGCGTGTTACGGAGATTCCTTTTTCCTCGGAGCGGAAGCGGATGACAACAGTTCATGAGACGAGGCACAGCGGCATCGCTTATTCCAAGGGTGCTCCTGAAGTAATACTGGACTCATGTACGATGATCTGTATGAATGGAACTGAGAGGACGCTCACTGAGTCAGATCGGAAAAATATACTTGAGGCGAATCAGTCTATGGCTTCATCTGCATTGCGTGTGCTGGGGCTTGCCTATAAGCCGATTTCTGATTTAAAGGCCGTTATGGATAAGGGACATGTCGAGAGCACCGAGCAGGAGATGGCCTGGTTGGGATTGGTGGGCATGATCGATCCGCCGCGTCTAGAGGTTAAAGATGCAATTAAAGTATGCAAACAGGCCGGCATCCAACCGGTGATGATTACCGGAGACCACAGGCTAACAGCCGAGGCTATTGCCGGCGAGTTGGGCATGCTGTCTCAGGAAAAGACGGTTCTGAGCGGCAACGATCTGGATAAACTGTCACAGATAGAGCTCGAAAAAGTTGTGGAAAAAGTAAGCGTATATGCACGAGTATCTGCTGAACATAAGATGAGGGTAGTGGAGGCGCTTCAATCGAAGTCACAGGTTGTTGCGATGACCGGGGATGGTGTTAATGATGCTCCGGCATTGCGAAAAGCGGATATCGGCATAGCAATGGGCATCACAGGAACTGATGTCAGCAAAGAGGCGGGATCAGTTATCCTGACCGATGATAATTTCGCTTCCATCGTAGCTGCCGTGGAAGAAGGCAGAAATATTTTCGCCAATATTCGCAAGTTTCTTATGTTCCTCCTCTCCTGCAACTCAGCCGAAGTGATGCTTATGGTGGCTGCATTCATTGCAGCCCTTTTTACAGGAAGCCATGCTCTTCCTCTTGTCGCAGTTCAGATACTGGTTATGAATCTCGTAACTGATGGATTTCCGGCGCTTGCTTTAGCCGTTGATCCCGGCGATCCTGATGCTATGCAGATGCCTCCGCGAACTCCCGGGAAAAGCATGTTCGATACATCGATGATCGGCTGGATTTTCGGGATGGGTATATGGCTAGCCGCCGTCACATTGGGGATATTTTTATGGGCTCTTGATTCAGGTAAAGGATTGGTTGAAGCACAGAGCTTATGTTTTGCTACTCTGGTGGTTTTAGAGCTCGTGATGTCATTTGAGTTCCGCTCCGAGCGGCACTCTCTTTTCAAGATTGGCCCCTTTTCGAATCGATGGCTTATTCTTGCCTGCTTATCGAGCTTTGCTGTTCTGCTGGCGCTGGTTTATGTGCCTGTTCTTCAAGACCCGTTCCATACGTATCCCATGGGATTCGATGATTGGGGTATTGTAGCAATATTCGCCGGCTTAACCGTAGTCGTGTTTGAAGTAGTCAAGCTGGTTATAAAGAGGTTTTCGAAGAGATAACTCCAGCCTGGTTAAAAGAACGAGGCATGGCTGTTAACAGCCATGCCTCGTTCTTTTATTTCAACTTTCGATACTATTAGAACCAGCCGAAGAAATAACGCAGCAATGCCAATACGCCGGCAATGATCAGGTAAATGCCGAACAGGTAGTTCAATATCGCAGGGAAGATCATGACCAGGATGCCTGCGATCAGGGTGATGATGCCGAAAAGCATAAAAACGGTTATGCCGCCCAGCCCGAAGATGAGCGCCAGTCCCCAGAGAATAAGAAAGATGCCGACCAGATAATTCAGAATTCTGGGGAAGATCATCACTATGATGCCTACGATAATTGAGATGATCCCGGGTATCCATGCTCCGGCGACGCATGCCAGGATGCCGACAATCAGAAAATAGATGCCGACCAAAAAATTAAGAATACCGGGGGCGGCGAGTACGATAATGCCGAAGATGATGCCGAGTATTCCACCGAGCAGGCCGCTGATTTGGGGTAAACCAAACATACCTCTACCTCCTTTTTATTAATGTTGCTATGATGACTTTTTCGTCATATGCTAATAGCGCTGTGTGCTGTTAGCGTTTCCCTGCAAGAGTGAGGATGCCGTATACGATGAGAAACAAGCCCACTACCCATGTCAGGATGGATGGCATCCAGAGAACGAGTACGCCAGCGACAATTGCCAGAATTCCGACGAGAAGGTTATCTGTTTTCATATTTTTCTCCTTTTTGATCTGATTTGGAAGATCATTGTAGAAATTATCGTATTGTAACCATTTTTCTATCGTTGCGCAATGCTTTACTGAGAATAAAAAAACCACCTTATTGCGAGGTGGTTTTTTTAACACTGGTGCAGATGGGATTAAATTTCCCTGAATTCGCCTTCTACCGTGCCCTCCTGACCGCCTTTCTTCCCCTCATCGGCCTGTCCACCCGGCTGCTCCCCTCCTTGAGGTGGGGTTTGCTGGCCTTGTCCGTAGGCAGCAGTGCCTATCTTTTGAATTGCCTGTGATAGGTCTTGCGTTGCGCTTTTGATAATCGTTGCATCATTCCCTTGCAGGGCAGATCGAACTGCTGCGATTTTGCCTTCGACTTCCCCTTTAATGTCGGCAGGTATCTTATCGCCCTGTTCCCTCAGCAGCTTTTCTACAGTATACACCATGCTATCCGCTTCGTTCCGGGACTCGATCTCCTCTTTTTTCTTTGCATCATCAGCTGCATGTGCTTGCGCTTCACGAGCCATCTTCTCAACCTCATCTTTGCTGAGGCCGCTGGATGCTGTGATGGTGATTTTTTGTTCTTTCCCGGTGCCTTTATCCTGTGCACGGACATTGAGAATGCCGTTTGCGTCTATATCGAAAGTTACTTCAACCTGGGGAACCCCACGCGGCGCCGGCAGAATGCCATCGAGCACAAAGCGTCCCAGCGTGCGGTTGTCAGTCGACATCGGACGTTCACCCTGAAGCACATGTATTTCTACACTCGGCTGATTATCGCTTGCCGTACTGAAAATCTGGCTCTTACTTGTCGGGATGGTGGTGTTTCTCGGTATCAACGGAGTAGCTATACCGCCAAGAGTCTCAATTCCCAGTGTCAGCGGTGTTACATCAAGAAGCAGCACCTCTCGGATATCGCCTTTCAATACGCCTCCCTGAATGGCTGCGCCCAGCGCAACTGCTTCATCAGGATTAATGCTCTTTATCGGTTCCCTCCCAAAGAACTGTCTTACGACGTCTTGAATCTTGGGCATTCTTGTCTGGCCGCCAACAAAAATAACGTCATTTATCTGAGCCGTTGTCAAATTGGCATCCTTCAAGGCTCGACGGCATGGTTCGATGCTTCGTTCAATGAGTGGCATAGCCAACTGCTCAAGTTTTGCTTTTGTCAACGTTATGTTCATATGTTTGGGGCCGGATGCGTCCGCAGTGATGAATGGCAGATTAATATCCGTTTGTCCTACCGTAGACAGTTCTTTTTTCGCTTTCTCTGCAGCGTCCTTGAGACGTTGTAAGGCCATTCTGTCCTGCCTCAGATCTATGCCGACCTCCTTTTTGAATTCCTCACATAACCAGTCCATGATGACCTGGTCGATATCATCACCCCCGAGGTGAGTATCGCCGTTGGTCGATTTGACCTGAAATGTCCCCTCTCCGAGCTCCAAAATCGAAATGTCGAATGTGCCGCCGCCGAAGTCATACACAGCTATTGTCTGTTCATTCTTTTTATCCATGCCGTAGGCCAGTGCTGAAGCTGTCGGCTCGTTGATGATGCGCAGGACGTTGAGACCGGCGATTGTGCCGGCATCTTTCGTTGCCTGTCGCTGGCTGTCGTTGAAATAAGCAGGTACGGTAATGACAGCATCGGTGACTTTTTCACCAAGATATGTTTCAGCATCGGTCCTCAGTTTTTGCAGGATCATGGCCGATACCTCTGCCGGGCTGTATTCCCGTCCTCCGATCACTACTTTTGCATCGCCATTCGGAGCTTCAACAATTTTGTATGGAAGCCGTTTAATATCGTTCTGTACTTCAGTATCCTTGAATTTTCGCCCCATCAACCTCTTAATGCTGAAGATGGTATTCTCCGGATTGGTTATCGCCTGTCGTTTTGCCAGGAGCCCAACAAGTCGTTCTCCCTTTTTATCGATGGCGACGATTGATGGTGTCAGCCGTTCGCCCTCGGTATTCGGAATAACTTTCGGTTCGCCTCCTTCAATTATGGCAACGACGCTTAATGTTGTTCCCAGGTCGATTCCTATTGTCTTTCCCATTATTTCCTCCTGATATCTAATCTCTTAATTATTTATACTATTCAGTTAAATCAGTATCTGTATCACATTTCAGGCCGCTATTTTCAATACCGTTGCCGACGGTAACCTTGGCAGGACGGAGTACTTCACCTTTATACAAATATCCTTTCTCAACTTCCGTTATCACGATACCTTCGGGGCCTTCCTGCTGACAGTAGGCATCGTGGAGTTTTGGATCAAAATGTTTACCTGTTGTTTCAATCATGCGAAGGCCTTCTGCTGCCATTACTCCCTGAAGTTTCTGGTAGATAAGCTCAATACCTTTGGCCCATGTATTGTCTGCGATATCAGGTGGTAGCGATCCGAAAGCACGATCGAAATCATCAATTACCGGTAACAGCTTCTTCCACAGCGAAGAGTTGCCGAAAGCGATTATATCGCTTCGTTCCTGTTCGAAACGTTTTTTTAAATTCTCAAGATCTGCCTGTGTACGTTTCCACCCTGCCAGATTTTTCTCAGATTCAGCTTTCGCTTCCTCAATTATTTTGTTAAGAGTTTGGGTATCTGTTTCTGCCGATACTTCAGCGTGCGATTCATCTGGCATGATCGTGTTGTCTTGAGTCAATGCGTATCTCCTTTTTTTATTTATTCATTGCGGAAATCACCACTGAGCAGTTCACTGAGCAGCGCTGATACATAATTCACAGTAGCTATGACTCGGTGGTAATCCATCCGCGTTGGTCCAATAACACCGATTGCGCCGTGCAGTTTACGGGCAATACCATATGGGCCAAAAACAAGGCTCAAATCCTTTAGCGCTTCATCCTGGCATTCCTCTCCGATCTGAACCCGTATGCCCCCTTCCGTTTCTCTGGAGAATTTATGTCCAATGCGCTGCCTGTTATCCTCCACTAAGTCCATAAGCATAAGCATTTTATCTTTTTGTGAGAACTCAGGTTGTCGCAACAGAAGCCGTAATCCTTCGAGGTGAGGTTCTTCTGGGTTGGCTTCATCATACTCGGATATAATACCCTGTATGGCGAGTGCAACCAATTGCTCCGGTTCATTCAGCATTACTTTTTTCTCAGCTATCTCCGATTTTGTCAGACCTGTATATATCGTATTGAGCTTATTTGCAATCTGAACGAGTTGTTCGGCTGTCATCTCCTGACCGAATGACAGAATCTTCCGTTTTATGACAGCTTCATTTAATACGACAATAAACAATACCATTAGATCATGCAGCGGCAATAGTTCCAGGTGCATAAGCTGGCTTTCGCTTGCCTTTGGGTATGTGATCAAGACAGCATTGCCGACACGGTGTGCAATGATCTCTGCGGCTAACTTAAGCCAACGATCAATTTCGTCTGACACGTCACTGAAAAAGCGACGAATAGCTCGTTTTTCAGATTCNNTCAATAGTATCCGATAGTGATTCAACATATTGTCGATACCCTTTGTCACGGGGGACGCTGCCCGCAGACGTGTGCGGTCTGATAATATACCCTTCATCTTCCAAACGGGCCATATCGTTTCGTATGGTTGCCGAACTGACACCAATATGATATTTACGTATTACCGATTCTGAGGCAACGGGAACTGCCGTCGATATATAGTCATCGACGATAATTCTCAGAACCGATTCTCTTCTTTCGATCGATTTTCTTACCATATTAGCACTC